>VGAU01000122.1 GCA_016870675.1 Actinomycetota bacterium
TGCGTCTTCGTATCATTACCCTTTATTATCTCATTAATACAGCTTTAGTCTTTTACGCAATTCATCCGGGTTAAAATACTTCTGGATATTATTTCCATTATCCTGCCTTTTAACATCGTGCAGGTATTTATTCTCATAATCATTTATCAATGCTTCAACTCTTTTTCTTCCCTCTTTTGTCCTTATAGCTTCCAATGGAGTTATGTTTCCTATAGCAGGTATCTTTGTTTTTACCCAGTCATTGTAATAATCTTCCCACCACTTAAGTGCAAATTTCTCCAGTTCATCTTCAGGTATTTTCAGCTTTTCCTTTTTTAGCGCTTTTTTTTGCCCGGCAATCTTTATCTTATTCTTTGAAGCCTGTGCCATTATATCTTCCACATGTATATAATCAGTTTTCTCAAATTTCAGAGGTAATTTCTGAATTTTTTTCTTGAACCTTTCAAGTCTTTCAAGTGAATTTGTCTCAAAGCTAAGTGTTTTCTCTTTTAAAATGATTGTTCCAAGAATAGTATTTTTTTCATTGGACCAGTGAAGAATAGCTTGCTTTTTAGTTTCCTCTATAATTCTTATATTACTTAGTCTTATCAGCTTACTCTTTACTTCTTCCCTGTCACTTACTTTATAGGTGCTTGTAGAAATAATAAGCTTTTCCTTATCATTGTTGACCATTTTTGGCAGGAGCCTGGACATTATGTGATAAAAATAGTGAATTGAAACCAGATAGATAATTACCGGAAAATCTTTAATATTTTTGAATAATCTATCTTTTTATCAAAAAGGCTTTTATATTCCTCCCTGTAAATACGGCAATATTCTTTCATTATCTCTGTTATAAGCGGCTCATCTGAGGGAGAGTAAAGTATCGGGGGTAAGCCTTCCATAATATATAGGGATAAATTTCGTGAAGGGGTTTTCTCTATATCTGTTTTATAAGGGGCAAGAAATCCGGAAATGATATCACTTTGCGTGACAGGAGGGACAGAAATGGCGTCGTTTGCAGGAGAATGCAAGGAGATTTTCATGACCACAGCTATGGCATTTTATTCTAGCAAACCCGTTATGAAGTATACCGCAGTCGAGATATTGGTATATTACTTTTTCTATGTGGGATCTTAAGTATCCGTACTTCTCGCTGAATTTCCTGTCGTACGACCTTTTAAACTCCTCATAATAGTTCTTCTATGCACTGGTAATAGGGACTGTACTGGGGTTTTCTTCTTCTGTACTGTTTAGTGCCTTTGCTAAGGACACAGGTATTTGTTGACATGTGTCCTATTGTAATCAATATATGCATTTATGTAAATGTATATATTGAATGAAGATATATTATTACATTCAGGGCTATATATAATTTTTCAAGAACTTCGTAGGTAATCTTTTTTGCTCCCGTACCGTTTATTCCATCCAATAGAATTACTTCTCCGCTAACCCGGTTTTCCGCTTTATAATTAGCATTGATTCCAATATAATTTCCGCAAATATTGTAAACTTTTCTTTTTTTACCCCTGTATGATATTTTATCGAGAAGAATGTTTATTATCTCTTTATTCCTTCTGTCTTTTTTTAAGCTAATAATGCCTGCCAGTCCACTCAATTTTAATCAACTCCAATAATATCTATTTATAATAACATTTTTTGAACAATAATCTTCTAAAATGCCTATTTAGACAAAAGCTCTTTTTACCCTAACAGATTTCAACCAATAATTAAAGACAGCAGGAATGAGAAATGAGGATGTTTTGAATATGTTGCTTAAACGTGACACTTAAATTAATTATTATAGACGTAATTTTCTTTTAATCTCAGGAATTTTTCCCTGTGCTGCTTCTATCCCCCTCTGGATGATCCCTGTGCCATGTATCAGGTCAAAAAAACCAAAGTCTCCCACTTCAGGCTCTATAACTATATCTGCGTCTCTGATACATTTTTTGACCATTTCCTGATGCATTATACTGAAACTGGTATCAAGGACCTTATTTACCGAAAGCCCCTCGGGATTCTGCCCCCTTGATACCGGCGGTCCTTTTATATTAATAAAGACTTTACTTTTTCCACTTTTACTGTCATTACCGGAATCATACGAATTGTATTCTTCATTATCTTTTTTACCATCATTCCTGCATAAAGATTTAATATACTTCTCCCTGTCTTTTTCAAAAATTATCGATGAAGCTATAATAAAATTTATATCCATTGTTTTTAAAGAATCAATTGGCAGCGGTTCTACAGTACCTCCATCCACCAGGATCCGGTCGCCCATACATACTGCAGAAAAGAACCCGGGAATAGAAATTGAGGCCCTTACTGCGTCGAGCAGTTTTCCTTCTGACAATACTATCTTTTCCCTTTTAACCAGATCTACGGCAACACAACAGAACGGAATACTGCAATCGTTAAAAGTTTTATTTCCCAGAAACTTCCTTAATAAATCTTCAACCCTTCTCCCATTTATAATCCCGGTTCTGGATAATGCAAGGTCAGAAAAAAGCAGGAAACTCTTCCAGTTTATTGATTTTACATAAGACTTCATTTCTTCAAGAGTTATGCCGGCACAATAAAATGAACCGATAATAGCCCCCATGCTAGTACCGGCTATTGCTTCAGGCTTTACTCCCAGCTCTTCAAGTACTCCTAAAACACCAATATGAGAAAGTGCCCTTGCGGCTCCACCGCTCAGCGCTATGCCGGTTTTTCTTTTTCTTCTAAAGATATTCAAAAATTTACACTCTCCTTTCTACTGGCAATAATTTCATTAGATAAAGACTATATCAGATACCACAGCTTTTAAAATTTCCATCTGCCGTCAATTCTACCGCTAATAATATTTTAGATTATACTACTTCTTTTTTACTCTTGTTAGTACCCCGGCTGTTGATTTCATTTACATTTACAATAAGATTATTGTAAAGTAAAATCTTTTTAGCTTTAAAAGTCAGGATTAATTAGTAATTTTATGAAGAAAAAAAATATAAATAGTATTATCCGTATAATACTCGTAATTTTTCTCTGCTTTGTAATTTTTACCAATCTGTCATGCAGTAAAATAAATATAGAATTATTTGGAATAAAGTTTGGAGAAAAAACAGAAGAAATATCTTCTGGCATCATTAATGCCAGGGTAGAAAAAGATAAGGCCTTTGAAAATTATAAAGAAATATGGTTAAAATACCCGCTTAATGAATATTCGGAAATTGCATGGGAAAGTTTGACCAGACTTTCAGATGAGGGCGCAGCCGGGCCATTTGTTCCCACGGCAAACCAGATTTATAATAGAGGGGAGATATTCTTCAATATTTACAATCATTACAGTGCCCTTGATGAATTTAATAAGATTTTGCAGGAAGATTATTTAAACACTTTATCTGTTGAGCTTCACAGCAGGGCCCTGTTTAAAATGGGTATGTGTTATTTCAGGCTTCGTGACTATAATCAGGCTAAATATTATCTGCAGCTATCTTATGAAAAATCTCCATCAGGCTCCGTAGCCGATGATAGTCTCTATTATACGGGTATGACACTAACCAGTCTTAATATGAATGATGATGCCATTTCATATTACCGGAAACTTGTAAGACTTTTCCCATCCAGCAATTTCAGCGATGATGCTCTTTATAGAATTGGAAGAATATACTCTTTAAGGGGGGACTTTGTAAATGCCGCAAGTTACTTTAAAAGAGTGTCCACAGATTTCCCCATGGTGATAAGCTGTTTGATGCTTTATGGGAACTTGGCTTAATACAATACAGATCAAATGACTACAGCTCTGCAAAGGTCACATTTTCCAGTTATGCATCCTCATACAAAGGAACACCGCTTGAAGAAAAAGGATTATTCTGGCAGGCAAAATACGCCCGGAAGCTCGAAGAAGACAGTACGGCAGCAGATCTATATAAAAAGATTGTAAATTTAAGTTCTTATTCATATTATACTTTTGCCGCCGCTGAAATGCTTGAGCGAATGAATATTGCAGTAGATATAAAAAAAATAAATAACAGGTTGAATCCCGAAAATCCGGAGATTCTAGAAATTATACCTGACATATACTCAATTCTGGAAGAGGAAAATTACAGTCACATGGGCGAAAACGGTGAAATAGGTCATATAAATAAAGCCATTGAATTTCTTAAACTGGGTTTTTTTAACAGTGCATCACTGGAAATAGAAGCAGGAAGCTTTGAAATTGAAGAAAACCCGGTAAGAACACTTGAGATTGCTACCCTGTATCTAAAATCCAATGATTGTTCAAATTCAATTAAAGTAATTAATAAAAATCTAAGGAAATTAAAATCCGAACTTAACGAACCTTATACCGATTATATTTATTACCTCCAATATCCCTATGGTTATAAAGAAATTGTTCAAAATTACAGCACCCGGTATAATATCGACTCTCTTTTTACGCTCGCGGTAATGAGACAGGAAAGTCTCTTTATACCTGATGCTGTCTCCCGCTCAGGAGCCCTGGGGCTTATGCAGATTATGCCTTCAACAGGAGAGGGCATTGCCGGGCTGATAGGTATTTCAGATTATAACGTCAATACACTCCTGGACCCGGACACAAATATCAGAATGGGAACTTACTATCTAAGAAAGCAGCTGGATAATTTTGGCCAGAACTTATTTTACTGCGCAGGAGCATATAACGGCGGTCCGACTTATATGAGAGACATAGTGTCCAGAAGAGGGAATATGGATATTGATGAATTCATAGAAAGCATCACTAAAGACGAGACAAGAGAATATGTAAAAAAAGTGATCGGCAATTATAATTTCTACAAAATGTTATATGAAGAATAAGTTTATAGAAGGTATATAACCGGCATGAGGATCAACCACCGGCTGGTTATTGCTGCTATTAAGCTGTCAGATCATAAAAAATCATAAAGATAGTAAGACTATAATCTTTGAGTAAAGCAGCCTTCCTCATATCTCATCCACATCCGGGACATATAAAATCCTGGCTTTATTTGAATAAATCATTTTAAAAAATCGGAAAGCATTAAAACACTCCTGCCTGTTTCTTTTGCTGATTCGGATAATTTTTTGTCTGCAGTTACCAGTATGGCATCAAGATCTTTGGATAATGCCAGGTAAATACTGTCATAGAAAGAAATATTTAAGTTTCTTGAATTTAAGAATGCTTTTAAAAATATATTTTTACTGACTCCCAGTATAACTATCAAATCATAGAGTTCCAGGATAATCCTATTTATTTTTTCATTGTCCAGCTCTGCCTTTGTCCTGTAAATATTTAACAATTCATAAATAAGCAGGTCGGGCGCAAAAAAAATATTATTTTCTGATTTTAAAAGATTATAAATAATCGATGCATTTTCAAGATCGCTTTCATTTTTTTTATAGTACCATTTTGCTACAACAGATGTATCCAGTACATATCTTTTTTTTATTGCCTCTTTTATCAAATATTCAGTATAATTTGCTTCTTTATCATTGAAATATGAATAATTATCCATTCTATTCTTCCTTCCACCTCTTTAACAATTCGTCTGCATGAGTATCCCTGAATTTTCTGATTTCCGCGGCAGGATCCCAGTCTTTTATTCCCAGAGCCATTATTTTTTCACTGGTTTTCTTCATACTTTCTACTGCTTTTTTCTTTCTTTCCATATATTCCTCTTCCCATAAAGAAATAAAATAATTTTCAACAGCATCAATAAAGAACTGGTTTCTTTTTATTTTTTTTCTGCTTTTGTATCTATCTATTTTTTCCAGTATTTCGTCAGGAATTGATAATAATATTTTTGCCACCTTCTGTACCTCCATTCACCTTTTATAGAATTTAAGTTTAAAATGTTTAAATCTATATCATTAATTTAGATTTTGGGGTTAATTATTATATATAATATATATTATTAGATATAATATTATATATATTATGATAATTGTCAATGCCGCCGGTAAATTTATAAGAATTTCCTTCTGGATCACCGGCCTATAATCACCCAAAAGTCGACATATTTTAGGTTATCGGAGTTAAAAAATACCGTAGATCACAATACA
>VGAU01000123.1 GCA_016870675.1 Actinomycetota bacterium
TCCTCTAAGCTGGTCTATGGCAGCACTGGCTTTGCCTTTAAAATTGGTATTTATGGTTCCTGTTGCACCCTCGACTCTAATTGGTATAAGCCCGGCTAAAATACCGATACCTCTTACAAGGTCCACAGCTGATATTACTGAGCCTTCTAAATTATACTTATTATAAAAACTATCCAGAGCAGGCTTCCTACCCTCCCCCCAGATCCATATCGAATTTGCAGGTCTTGAGCCATTCTTTATCCGTTCTTTATTTATAGCGTGCTCTTTTAATAAACTGCTGCTCCTGACCATCATATCTAAAAGTGAGCTGCTGCCCGGACCTCCAGGAAGATAATCAGAAATCTTTTTATCCAGTATGTCATGGGGAGGAGTAAGAATATTTCCATCAGGACCACCTTTCCAAACAATTATATGCCTGTAGCTTACTCCAGGGAAAAACTTGATTTTTTCAGTCTGGAGTTTACCTCCAATATCTTCAATTAATACTCTGGACTGGTTAGTTGGAATTTCTCCTGCACTGTAGTCCACCATAGTCCTATCAGCATAATCATCCTCTTCAGATAACGTAACAAGATTACACCTGAACACTAAATCGTCTTCTGAAAGATCAATACCAAGACTCACTGCCTCCAGAGATGAGCGGCCGGTATGATATTTTTTAGGATCGTATCCCAGCACAGACAGGTTGGCGGTATCACTCCCCGGTGCCATTCCATCTGGAATAGTTCTAACCATTCCCATTTCACTGTTTCTGGCAATACTGTCCATAGCGGGTGTTTTTGCATACTGTAGAGGAGTTTTATTTCCCAGTTCCGCTATCCTGTAGTCTGCCATTCCATCTATAAGTATTATTATATATTTCATGCTTTACACTTTAAATTATCCACCAGATTTTTATAGGCCAAGAATATCAGTTATGACATCTTCCATCTGAGTTTCCATGCAAACAGTGTTGTGAAGAATTTTTCTTCTTTCCAAACCCTTTACAGCTTCCGGAACTTTCAGCCCTGAAATCTCTGAAATTACTTCCAGCAGAGAGAAGTCATCCATACCTGCATATTTTTCATCTATGGCTTTTGCTACACTCCCCGGAAATTCAAAGGGACTCGCAGTTGAAGCTATAACTGTTTTTGACCTGTCACCCGTGACCTGTATATATTTCTGGTAAACATTGTATCCCACTGCAGTATGTGTATCTATCAGATAATTGAACTTAAAAAAGACATATTTTATAGTTTCAAATGTTTCCTTATCTGTGGCAAACCCCCCATAAAAATCAACCATCCTGTCCTTCATATCACCGGTTATTTTAAACTCTCCCTTTTTATCCAGGTCGCCTATAAGATTATTTATTATATCTGCATTGCTTCCGGAAATATCATAAAGCAGGCGCTCCAGATTGCTTGAAACCAGGATATCCATAGAAGGAGAACTTGTGACAATAAGTCTCCTTTTTCTATCATATACCCCGGTATTTATAAAATCATAAAGCACATTATTCTCATTGGAAGCGCATATAAGTTTTCCTACCGGCAGTCCCATTTTTTTTGAGTAATAGGCTGCAAGAATATTTCCAAAATTTCCGGTGGGGACGACAATATTTATCACTTCATTAGATTTAATTTTTCCTGACTTCCTAAGATTAAGGTATGCATACACATAATAGACCACCTGGGGAACCAGCCTCCCGATGTTAATGGAATTCGCTGAAGATAATATATATCCACTCTTATTCAAAATCCCATTAAATTCCCTGTCAGAAAAGATTTCCTTCACTCCCCTCTGGGCATCATCAAAATTACCCTCAATTGCTACAGCATATGTATTATCCCCCGCCTGGGTGGTCATCTGCCTTTCCTGTATCTTGCTTACTCCATTCCTGGGGTAGAATACAATTATCTTTGTTCCTTCAACACCTGCAAAACCTTCCAGCGCAGCTTTGCCTGTATCTCCCGAGGTGGCGGTAAGTATGACTATTTCTTTATCTATGCTATTTTTATCTGCAGCTATTTTTAATAAATAAGGCATTATGGATAAAGCCATATCCTTAAAGGCAAGTGTTGGTCCATGAAAAAGCTCAAGGAAAAAAGCACCGCCCTTTTCCACAAGTGGTGCAATCCGGGGATCATCAAACTTCTTATCATAAGCTTTTTCAATGCAATATTTGAGTTCCTCCTCCTTAAAGTCGGTAAGGAACTTACTCATTATATATAATGCAAGTTCAGTGTAATCCATTTGAGCAAGACTGCCCATGGACAGGTCAATCTGCGGAACAGCTTCTGGAACATAAAGTCCTCCATCCGTAGCAATGCCTCTAACAATTGCCCGGGAGGATTCTATCCTGTTATCAGTTCCTCTGGTGCTCCTGTAAAATAATTTTGACATTTTCCCCTCAACTTACAGATAATAACCGTCTATTTTTATTTTAACTGGTAAATATGATAAGAATATTTCTACCTCGGCCTTGAACCGCGAGCTTAATATTAACTCAAATCTTCCACTCTGATTACGCTTAAGACCTTATCTACGACATCAAGCTTTGATATCTCACTTATTGATTTATATAAATTTTTGTTAACCACTTCATGAGTGATAAATATAAGCCTTGCGCTTTTTTCCTTGTCTGTCTGCTTCTGAATCATTGAATTAATACTCACTAAATTCCTGCCAAATACCTCTGCTATTCTTGCCAGGACTCCTGGCTTATCCACTACATCCATAAGAATATAGAACTTGCTTATGGTATCATCTATAGATTTGGACTTTTTATCCTCAAAACAGCTGCAGCCATAGATTATTCCCTTCTTCTTGCGGTCAAAGTTCCTGGCAATTTTTATAATATCACCTACTACAGAGCTTGCTGTAGGCCTGTCCCCTGCACCCCTTCCATAACTCATCATCTCGCCAACATAATTACCATAAACATAAACCGCATTAAATGTATTCTCAATTGAAGCCAGGATATGGTCTATGGGTATCAGAGCGGGATGAACCCTTACGCTTATTTCGCCATTTTCTTCAATTCCAATTGCCAGTAGCTTTATCCTGTAACCCATATCCAGCGCATTTTTTATATCATCAGATGAGATATCTGTGATTCCTTCCCTGTACACATCATTTAATGTAACACGTGAATTGAAAGCTATGGAAGCCAGTATTGCCAGTTTGCAGGCTGCATCATAACCTTCAATATCTGATGATGGATTTGCTTTCTCTGCATATCCAAGCTCCTGAGCTTTTTTCAGGGCATCATCAAATGACAGGTTGTCCTTTTCCATTCGGGTAAGGATATAATTTGTGGTTCCATTGACTATCCCAACAATCTTACTTATATTATTAGAAGCCAGAGATGAATTCAGGGGTCCTATAATTGGTATGCCTCCGCCTACGCTTGCTTCAAAAAGTATATCTACATTATTTCTTTCTGCCACTGCCAGTAATTCCTCGCCCCTATTGGCAATGAGATCCTTATTGGCAGTTACCACATACTTCCCTGAACTTAACGCCTTATAGACATAGTCATATGCAGAATTTATACCACCGATAAGTTCCACGATAATATCAATGCTACCGTCCTCCAGAACATCATCAGCATTGCTGCTAACTTTTATATCTTTTAGTCCCTTCATAGAAGAGGCCTCTATCTTTTTTAAGTCTTTTTCCGCAATTCTTTTAATATTAAGATTCTTTTTTATTTTTTTAGCCAGATAATCCTTCTGTCGCTGGATAAGGGAGAAAACACCACTGGCAATATATCCAAAGCCGATTATCCCGATATTGATATCCTCTATATTTTTGTTTTCAATTTTCATATAATTTAACATCTCCCATCACTAAGTCTTTATAAGTCTGCCTTTTTATCCAGACCCAGCTCTTTCCGTTTTCAACCGCAACCACCGCGCTTTTTGGCTGGCCATTATAATTGCTGGACATAGAATAACAATAAGCTCCGGTGGTTGCCACGACGATAAAGTCGCCACTGGATACCGGTTGTAATTTTATGTCGTCAATTATCACATCCCCGCTCTCACAATGTCTGCCAGCTATGGAGTAATGTATCTTCCTGTCGTCTTCGGTATTTTTACTATCTCCCATTTTATTTGCAAGATACGCGTAATATTTAGCCTGATACAGCATAGGCCTTATATTATCAGACATACCGCCATCTATTAAAATATAATTTTTTACTCCATCTATTTTTTTAACTACTCCAACTTTATACAGAGTCACTCCGGCATTTCCAATAATGGATCTTCCCGGCTCCAGATATAGCTTATCCAGACTGACATCAAACTTCTTTTGATATTCTCTTACTGCATCATAAACTATTTTTGCCAGATCTTCTATACTGGAGGGCTTGTCTTCCGGAGTATATTTTACTCCCAATCCTCCCCCTATATTTATCCGGGTTATTGATACACCTAACTTATCTCTGACTTCTCTTATAAACTTTATAAAAACTTCTATCAGCCTGCTGTAGCATAATATATTAAATATCTGCGAACCTATATGGGCATGAATTCCGGTAAGTTCCAGATTCTTATACTGGCTGACTTTCTTAACTGCTTCCAGAGCAACGTTACTGCTCAGACTAAATCCGAATTTGGAGTCTATCTCTCCGGTCTGCAAATATTCATGAGTATTGGCTTTAATCCCCGGGTTAATCCTTAACATAATTTTTTGCCTTGTATTATTCTTCTCACATAATTTTCCAAGCGTTTCCAGCTCCAAAAAATTGTCCACCATAAAATATCCTACTTTGCTTTTTAGTCCATACCGGATCTCTTCTACCGATTTGTTATTGCCGTGAAAATATATCCTGTCAGCAGGAAAACCGCTTGCGAGTGCAATAAAAAGCTCTCCTCCCGTAGATACATCCAGGCCAAGACCTTCTCTGGCTATAAGCTCACACATCGCTGTACATATAAATGCCTTGGCAGCATAAATTATTCCAACATCTAAATCAGAAAAAGTAAAATTATTCCTGTAGCTCTGGCACTTATTTTTAATAGTGGCAATATCTAAAATATATAATGGAGTGCCATATTTTTCTCTTAACTTCAGAACATCATTTCCACCTATAACCAGATGCCCGTTTTGGTTGTTTTCTGAAGTGATTGGAAGTATCATTTTCTATCCTCTCCCTATCTCTTAAACATGAATACATATTAACCAAATTATGAAAATAATTAAATAATATAATTAAATGCTAACCTGGATATATTCATATTTTTTACATCTTCTCCGGGGCTTCGACGTTAAGCAGTTTTAAGGCATTCTGCAGCACCTGTCTTGCCAGCAGAATTAAAATAAGTCTATCCATATCTACCGCTGCCACATCTCCGTTATCATTTAGTACTCTAAAGTTATTATAGAAATAATGGAATTCAGTTGCCAGTCTGTATAAATACTGAGTTATTAGATGTGGAGCATTATTTTTACAGCTATTGTAAACCACATCCGGATATAAGATCATTATTTTTGCCAGCTGCCTCTCATTTTCACTTTTAAACTCTATTTTTGATGTATCGACCCTATCAAGATTATATTTATCTATATCTAAGTTGCTGGGAGTGGTTTCCCTTATCTTTTTAACAATATTTTCAATCCTGGCATGCGCATACTGCACATAATAAACCGGGTTTTGATTCGACTTCTGTTTGGCAAGACTTACATCAAAGTCCATTGGCGTATCAAAAGAATTCATACTGAAAAAGTATCTTGCCGCATCTTTCCCCACCTCTCCTATCAAGTCTCTTAAGGTATAGAGCTTGCCTTTCCTCCTGGACATCTTCAAAGCCTGACCTGATTTAAGTATTTTTACCAGCTGCCCTATTATTATGACAATTCTATCTTCTGCTAATCCAAGAGCTTTTCCAATTGCCCTTAACCTGTCTACATAACCATGATGGTCTGCTCCCAGAATATATAACAGCCTTTCATACCCTCTTTCTATCTTATTTATCAGATATAATATATCTGAAGCAAAGTAAGTGGGGTTCCCGTCTTTTCTTACTACTA
>VGAU01000124.1 GCA_016870675.1 Actinomycetota bacterium
AGGCTGTTTATTTCAATATCCCTATCAAATTTTATGCTTTTTTTAAGTTCGCTTATTGTAAACCTATTATTTAATTTACTTGCGAGCTCACCGAGAAATTCATCTGAGCTTAAAGTCTTTGTAGTGGCAGTCAGCCAGTTATTAACAGACTGAACCCAATACATAGGGTTTACAATAAGCCATAAATTTACATTTTCTTCTTTGAAATTTACTGATACAAAATCCTGAAAAATGGCATTCTTAAATGAAACTATTATATGGGATTTCGAATAATACCTGGGATTGGGAAAAGCAAAAAAATTCAAAAGCATTCCAATAATAAAAACAATTATAAAAGCCGATATGAACCACCACTTTGTATTTTTAATAATTTTAACTAATGCTTTTAAATCTATTATTTTCATATTCTTATTTAAATCTTTTTGCTAAAATGCTTGATTTGATTTAAGTCTTAACTCCTGCCAGTATAACCCTATTCCGAATGATACTAACATTGAAACACATAGTATTATTGTGGTCGCGGATAAATAGTTTTCAGTAAACGCTAAAGTAAAAATAGTTATAATACTTGTTGCTCCGCAAAGATATACTTTCCTGGCAAAAGCACTTGCTTCTTTACTGTAATATGCCCTTATTAATATACCAAAACACATTCCCCAGAATAAAATTAAAAAGCCCAATCCTACAAGCCCTGTTTCAGATAAAAACTGCAAATATGAATTATGGGCATGAGCTGCATCAAGCCTTATATTTGAGCCTGTAAAAACTGAAAGCAAACCATTGATTCCGTTTAACTTATAATTAACTGATAAGTCTATATCATTAAAACGACCGAAACCTACCCCGAATATAGGACTTTTTACAAATAGCTGCCAGGCTTGAAGCCAAAGTTTCGATCTTATAACAGCAGTATCAGTTGTAGTAAAAATTTCAGATACTCTCTTATAAGTTCCGGTTATAAATATTAAAGGAATTAAAACTCCGGTTAAAACTGCAGCCCTGATTATAAATTTTTTGAAATTTTTATAATGAAACCATAAAGCACATACTGTTCCCACAATAAACCCGATATAACTTCCCCTGCTCTTTGTCAAAAATAAAGCAGCCACCAATATTAAAGTTATCAGCAAGTAATAAAATTTTAAATTTTTCCTTTTTTCGGCAAGGAAAAAAATTATCATAAATATGGATGCTACTGCATATACAGAGCCTGTCGCATTATGTGCAAAGTTTAATCCTACAAACATCTTCCCTGCTCCGGGATCCATTTTATTCATAATGGTAGTTGAGCCCAGAACATATTCAAAAATCCCTAAAATTCCAAAAACAGCAAATGTAATAAAAATATATTTAAAATAATTCCTGCTTGCTCTTTCATAATCAAAAAAAGGTGTTGAAAGCGCAAAAAATAATATGTAGCAGAAAAAAAAGTTTCCGTCATATTTAATAAAATTATAAGAGATAAAAGTAAATAAAGATTGCCCTGTTGCAAAGAAACTGAAAATAAAATATGAATACAATAAAATTAAAATAAAAAGAATCTTTGAATGAAAATCAGTAATTTTCCAGTCAAGTATTAAAAAAAGAAAACTGCAGGACATTACAAGAAAAACTGCAAGGAGCATTAAAATCGGATAATTATTTACCAGAAGAAACATAGCAGGTAAAGGCGCGATGAAACTCATCACTTTTTGATATCTGGATATTTTTTTGTTATCTGTTAAATAATTTTCTCCGCCAAACAGATATTTTGTTTTTAATTGTAAATTATTTTCCGGTGAAATCATTTATCTTTAATCTGGTTGCCATTAATTATATTATCAATATAGGCCTTTAAACTTTTCTTAAAAACCTCTTTATCAAATTTTAAAGCATGCTTTCTTATCACTTCAGGAATAAAATTATTTTCCATATTTATAAAATCAGATATTGATTCTGACAAAGAATCTTCGTTATCCTCTTTAAAAAAAATCCCTGTTTCTCCGTCTATAATAGTTTCAAGTGCTCCTCCCTTTGCATACGCAATTACAGGTCTGCCTGATGCCTGAGCTTCCAAAGGAGAAATACCGAAGTCTTCTTCGCCGGGGAATATAAGAGCTCTGCAGCCGGAATAATAGCTGCATAATTCTTCATCAGACACTCTGCCTAAAAATTCAATTTTTTTGCTGTCTCCTGCTATTTTTTTAAGCTCTTTAAGATATAATCCTGTACCTATTATTTTCAAATTTTGGTTAAGCTTTTTGCATGCATTTATTGCCATATCTATATTTTTATATGCATTTAATCTTGATACAACTAAAAAATAACTCCCTCTCTCTTTGCTTGCCTCATTTATTTTAAATTTTTCAAAGTCTACAGGAGGATAAATAACCTCTGAATCTCTTTTATAGCAAGCTTTGATTTTATTTTTTATATGATTTGAAATTGCAATAAATTTATCTACTCCTTCAACAGCCTTTAAGTCCCATTTTTTTAAAGATTTTATAAACAGCGGAAGCAAAAAAGTGGATATGATTTTAGTGAAATTTTCTTTTTTAATATAGAAATTGTAATACCATATAAATCTTGTAGGTGTATAACAATAGCAGACATGTACAGCATTTTTTCTTTTTTTTACGCCCTTTGCAAATGAGCTGCTGGAACTTATAATGATGTCAAAATCTTTAACTTTCAGGCTTTTCATTGCTATTGGATAAAGCATAAAGTATTTTTTATAGAATCTATCTAAAAAAGGAAACTTCTGCATGAATGTAACCCTTATATCCATTTTTTTAAAGCTATCTGGCATATTTTCAGGCTGGTAGATTGAAGTAAAAACAGGAGCTTCGGGAAAAATTTCATGCATGACTTCTATAACCCTTTCAGCCCCGCCATATTGATTTAAATAATCATGAACTATTGCAACTTTCATATAATAAAATCCTAAAAATTAGTTATTTTAATTAGACTTGAAATAATTAGCTGCAAAAGCAAAAATAAGTCCAAAAACCAGGCCGGCTGCAAAACTCAATATTAAATTTTTAAAAATATTTATATTTGATATTACTGACGGATTTACATTAAGGGCCATTCTGTTTAAATATAAATCCTTATATTCAATCATATTATTTTTAATATCCGTTAAATTTGAAACCGTTTCGTTTACACTGTCTAATTTTATTTTTATATTAGGCGGTATATATCCTGTAAGATAAAAATTAATTTCTTTATTCTTTTCGTTTTTAAGTTCGCTTATAATCTTTTTATTGAACTGGATAGAATATTCATCCGCCTGCTCCATCAGTAAATCTACTGTTTTGTTAAGTTCACTTATTTTGCTTTCTATTTTAGCCAGAAGATAATCATATGTTGCTTGAAAATCACTGTTTTTTATTTCCAAAAAAGAATCTAAAACTGCTTCAGATATTTTTTTTGTATCAGTGCTGTTCTTATATGAGATGGTTATGTTCAGATAATTGCTATCCAGCGATTTCTCTGCAATTACTGACTGCCTTATAATTTCTTTGCTTATAACCCCTCCCAGCTTTCCTGAAGCATCATCAATTACCCTGTCTGAATAAATATCATTTATTGCATCCATATAATAATAATTTATGGAATTTAGGGGAAGCTGCTCATTTGCAATAAACCATAAATCATAAGCTTCCTTGGGAAAATAATAATTTAATTTTTCCTGGTATCTTATATTTTCAGTAGATATCGCAAAGCTTGATTTTGTGCTGTATCTTGAGTCCGGTGTTACAAAATAAGTGAAAGAAAAAAATGCGCAGAATATAAATATGAAAGTTATTATAAACCACCACTTGTTTCTTCCGAGAATACGAAAGATATTTTTAATGTCTATAGATACAAGACCTGCAGCAGAAATATCTTTATTTTTTTGTTTTTCTATTTCTTTTTTGTTTTCTTTTTCCATTTTATTTATTTTTAGATTATAAATATTAAAATTATTAAATATATCATGTATGCTTTTATTATCACTTTTTAAAGATTTTATATCTTAACACGGTAATCAAGAAAAGAAAATTGTTAATAGTATATCTTTTCCATAACCTTCCGGGTTCCTGAATGTATCTGTAAAACCATTCAAGGCCTGCTCTTTGCATCCACTTTGGAGCTCTCTTATATTTTCCTGCAAATACATCAAAACTCCCTCCTACTCCCATGCAGAAAGGTACGGTAAGAAGATTTTTGTTGTAATGTAAAAAAAATTCCTTTTTTGGAGAGCTGAAACCTACAAATACTATATGGCTTTCTGAATCATTTATTTGCTTAATGATTTCAGGCTCTTCTTCTTTTTTAAAAAAACCGTTCCTGTATCCTGCTACCGTTAAATTATTGTATTTTGATTTTATTTTTTCAGAAACACTTTTTACAACTTCTTCCTCAGCTCCGAAAAGGAAAATCCTGTATCTGTTTTTATCTGCTATTTCAAGAAGTTTTTGCATTAAGTCTATCCCAGCTACTCTTTCCTTAAGTTTATTTCCTAAAAACTTCGATGCCCAGACAATAGACATGCCGTCAGCGCTTATGAGATCGCAAGAGTTTACAATATCTGCAAGCTCCTTGTCTTTTTCCATTAGTACTATTTTAGCAGCATTTAAAACTACATGCTGGTGTATACTGCCTGAATTAATTAATTCAACAGCCTTGTTTACTGTTTCATCAATCGACAAATCGTCTAAATTATATTTAAGAAATTTAATTCTCAACTTTTATCTTCTTTCCCGTTTTCAGGCAGTCAACTATTATAAATGTAATCAAAGTCGTATTATATATATCCTGATATGAAATCAATGATTTTCCTTCTTTTATAAGTTTTCCTATAAACTTCGCAATCATTTGCTTCTGGCCTTTATCCTGGCCTTTTGCTTTAATAGTTTTAACGCCCTTGCCTGTATAGATGCAACAATTTTTAAAATCATTGATTACAGCAGATATTCCTCCTCCGAATACTTCAATATATTCTTTAGCAAGCATTTTGCTTCCGTTTGCAAAATAACTTATATTTGCAATAGAGCCGTCTTCATATTCAATAGTTAAAACAAGAGTGTCTGTAAGCATTATTTCTTTATTGTCTGCAAATCCTGCTGCGTAAACGCTAACAGGTTTTTTACCAATTATATGGGTTGCTAAATCAATAAAGTGGCACAATTCCCCTATAATTCTTCCACCTCCAACCTCAATGTCCTGAATCCATGAAGATTTATCTATTTTTCCTGCATTTATTCTGTAATTTAAAACCAGGGGATAGTTTCTGTTTTTAAACACTCTGGTAATTTCATCTGTAAGTTTTGAGAATCTCCTGTTAAACCCAACCATTAAAACGGAATTGCCTTTTTGATATTCTTTATTTATTTCTTCAAGCTCTTCTTTCTTTATACATAAAGGTTTTTCAACAAAAACATTCTTGCCGCTTTTTATAGCCTTTAATACATAATCAGCATGTGTATTATGCCTTGTTGCAATTACAACAAGATTTGTATCTTTGTCTTCAAAAACATTGTTTGGATCATTAAGGGCAAATTCAAAACCATATCTTTTAGCAATACTTGCAGCAGTAAGCCCCGTAGCGCTGGCAATTGATTTAAGGTTCACTTCTCTATTTGCAGAAAAAAGCGGAAAAAGGAATTTCTGCGCATAATTTCCTGAGCCTATAAAACTTGCAGTAATTGCTCCTGCCAAAACTTTTTTATCGCTAATTCTTATGTCTGTTTTTCTTTCCTCAACAGGTTTGTCAAAATCATATTTGAAAACAAGACCATAACTGTTTAAAGCAGCTTCACCCAGGATATCCTCATAAGCAATTTTATGCTCACTGTAAAAGTCATATACTTTAGAGATAAGGTTTTTAACATCTATCCTTCTTTCTGAAAGTAAATTAAGAAAACTTTGCATGTTTCTGTTTTCAGTCCATCTGACATAAGCCAAAG
>VGAU01000125.1 GCA_016870675.1 Actinomycetota bacterium
GGATGTTATAAAAGGTTTTGACTTTAGTCTGCTGCTGGAGCCAATGTATGGAGCAGCACAGGGTATATATAGAAGCATTATAGAAACATTCAATCCTAAAAATCTTACGGAAATACATTCAGCTCTAAATCCGGCTTTTGGAGGTATAAGCCCCGAGCCTATTGGAGATAATCTTGCTGAAGCTGAAAGTATCCTTAAGGATAAAAAATGTAAATTGGCTATTTGTCTGGACGGCGACGGGGATAGAATTGCCGTCCTGGGAGAGAACGGAAATTATATTAGCGCACATCATATTTACGCTATAGTTTTATGGTATTTAGCCACTAGAAAGAAAATGAAAGGTAAAGTGGTGAAGTCAGTAAATCTTTCCTCTATAGCGGATAAAATATGTTCAAAATATAATCTGGAGCTTATTACCACTCCTGTAGGGTTCAAATACATAGCAGAGGAAATTTTAAAAGGTGAAGTTATTATAGGCGGTGAAGAAAGTGGAGGTCTCTGGGCAGGTGGAGACTTGCCGGAAAGAGACGGGATGCTCATAGGCTTAAAACTTTTAGAAATAATATGCAGTATGGGTATGACCATAAACCAGATTCTTGATAAGATTTATAGTGAATTTGGATATTTTGTATTTGACCGGATTGATTATAAAATTGACCTGCCCCGGAAAGAGAAGTTAAAGTCTATTCTGGAGAAAGGTATTCCCGAAATATTAAAAAACGCCGGTGCCGCAAAAGTTATTACTCTTGATGGATATAAGTATATCATGGAAGATGGAAGCTGGATAATGATAAGACCATCGGGGACCGAGTCGGTTGTAAGGATATACACGGAAGGTGAAGATAAGGAAAAAACAAATTATCTTCAGGATCTTGGTAAAAAAATTATAAGTAGCGTTTTTTAAAAAATAATAAATTTTAGAAAGCAATATTAAAAACTTATAGTGAGAGGTATGTATTATGAGTATTCTGGATAATCCGGAAAAAATTAAGGAAATTGATAAAGAAGGAATGCTTGAGACTGAGGAAAAATTTTACCAGCAGATGCTGGACGCAAAAGAAATTGCAGATGGCGCCGATCTGGGAAATATAAAGGGAAAAGATTTTGAAGGTGTCGCCTTTTCAGGAATGGGGGGATCAGGTTTTGCCGGTGATATTATCAAAGCTTTAATAAAAGATGATATCAATATACCTGTTGAGGTTGTAAAAGGATATAATTTACCTTCTTTTGTAAAAAGTGGCTGGCTGGTAGTTCCGGTGAGTTATTCCGGAAATACTGAAGAAACAATCTCTGCAGCCAGTAAGGCATTGGACCGGGGATGTGAAATTCTTATTGTTTGTTCCGGGGGCGAGCTGGAGAGTATTGCCAGAAGCAATAACAAAACAATAATAAAAATACCGTCAGGACTGCAGCCCAGAGGCGCTATTGGTTATTTATTTTTTCCTGCTTATCTGGCTCTGGATCATCTTGATATTATGAAAATACCTTCCGGAGATATTGAAGAGACTCTGGATCTGATAAAAGAAAAAGCGGGTCTTTACAACAGGGAAGTTAGCAGTGATAAAAATTTTGCAAAGAAAATAGCCTTAAAAATTTCAGACAATTTGCCTATAGTATACGGGACAGAAGGATTACTATCGGCAGTTGCTTATAGGCTGAAGTGTGAATTTAATGAGAATTCAAAAACACCCTGCTGGTGGAATGAATTTCCAGAATTGAATCATAATGAAACTGTTGGCTGGGAAAGGCTTAAGGGAACCACCAGAAAATTCGTACTTCTGGTTTTCAGGGAGAAGAATGAGGGAATAAGGATAAAGACACGTATTGATGTGACTTTAAATCTTATCAGGGAAAATGTAAGTGAGGTTATAGAAATACCGGTAGAAGGAAAATCAAAACTGGCAAAAGTATTATCGACGATGTATCTTGGAGATATAGTCAGTGTATATCTGGCACTTTTAGCTGGTATTGACCCAGGCCCGGTAGAAAAAATACAATCGCTGAAAGCTGAACTTTCAAAATTAAATTAAAAAGCAAGTGAAATAAAAAAATTAGAAAGGAAAGATTTAATGAATTTTGATTTAAAAGATATCGGTTTAGCCAGAGAAGGTAAAAATAAAATAGAATGGGCTGCAAGAGAGATGCCGGTTCTAAGAGGGATCAGGGAAGATTTTTTAAAAAATAAGCCTCTTAAAAACCTGACTGTCGGGGCCTGCCTGCATGTTACTTCAGAAACAGCAAATCTTATGATTACTTTAAAAGAAGGAGGGGCCAATGCGGCTTTATGTGCGTCCAATCCCTTAAGTACCCAGGATGATGTAGCAGCTTCACTGGTTGAGGATTTTAAAATTAAGGTATTTGCCATAAAAGGCGAGGATAATAAGACATATTACAAGCATATAAACAGTGTTCTTGACATCAAACCCCAGGTTACTATGGATGATGGGGCAGACTTGATTTCAACTATTCACAGCAGCAGAAAAGAGTTGCTGGGAGGAGTGTATGGCGGTACGGAAGAGACAACAACAGGAGTGACAAGGCTTAAGAGCATGGAAAAAAATGGCGTACTTTTTTATCCGATCATTGCCGTAAATGATGCCAGGACCAAGCATTTTTTTGATAACCGGTATGGGACCGGGCAAAGCACTATTGACGGAATCTTGAGGGCAACCAACATCCTGTTTGCCGGTAAGAAGTTTGTTATTGCTGGTTACGGCTGGTGCGGAAGGGGAATAGCTACAAGAGCTAAAGGAATGGGTGCTTCTGTGATAATACTGGAGATAGATCCCTTAAGGGCATTAGAAGCTAAACTGGACGGATATGATGTAATGAGCTCCAGGGAAGCTGCAAAAGTGGGGGATATTTTTGTATCGGCTACCGGTAACAAAAATGTAATAGGCGAGGTAATTTTAAACAGTTGCAAGGATGATGTAATTTTAGCCAACTCCGGTCATTTTGATGCTGAGATTGATTTGAACTACCTCAAGACAAATAGTAAATCGAAAAGAAAGGTCAGACCTTTTGTTGAAGAATATCTTATGAAAGACGGAAGGAAGATATATGTTCTTGCTGAAGGAAGACTGGTGAATCTGAGCGCTGCTGAAGGTCATCCAGCCAGTGTTATGGATATGAGTTTTGCAAACCAGGCTTTAAGTGTAAAATATATCTTTGAAAATAGCAGCAGTCTTTTAAAAAAGGTTTATTCAGTCCCGGAAGAAATTGACAGGAAGATAGCAAAACTCAAACTGGAGAGCATGGGAGTGAAAATAGATAAATTAACACATGAGCAGGAGGAATATCTTAGTTCATGGAAAATGGGAACATAAGCCGTTACCCTGGAGAGAGCAGGGTATGCACTCTTTTATGGAAAAAATCTGTTTTGAAATTAATAGACCAGAGAAAACTTCCTTTTGAA
Source organism: Actinomycetota bacterium (assembly GCA_016870675.1). GTDB lineage: Bacteria > Actinomycetota > Humimicrobiia > Humimicrobiales > Humimicrobiaceae > Hydromicrobium. Next base: position 3,416 of record VGAU01000125.1, read on the forward strand.
GAAGTATATGTGTGTTGTAAATCGGCAGATAGTGTAGCCAGAGCTATAAAAGATATGGTTGTAAGGGGAGCGCCTGCAATTGGAGTCGCTGCCGGTTATGGTGTTGCGCTGGCAGCATTAAAATTTAGGGGAGAAGATAAGGAAAAATTTGCAGATTATATAAATGAGAATATAAAATTACTTTCCGGGACACGGCCGACGGCTGTAAATTTATTCTGGGCACTGGATAGAATGAAAAAAATTTTAACCAGTGATAAGAACATGGAAGTGGAAAAAATTAAGATCAAATTAATAGAAGAGGCCGAAGAAATTGGAAAGCAGGATCTGGAGATTAACTGGAAAATTGGACAGAATGGAAAGAAAATCTTCGATAAGGCAACCGGTAAAATTAAAATCCTTACTCATTGCAATGCAGGAGCGCTTGCAACTTCAGGCTATGGTACCGCACTTGCAGTAATAAGAAGTTTGGATGCGGAAGGAAAAGTGGCAAATGTGATAGTAGATGAGACCAGACCATTTCTTCAAGGGGCAAGACTTACCGCGTGGGAACTTCACCAGGAAGAAATTCCCTTTTTTATTATATCTGATAATATGGCAGGGTATTTTATGTCAATAGGAGAGGTTGATACGGTACTTGTTGGTGCGGACAGGATAGCTTCAAATGGTGATGCGGCAAATAAAATAGGAACTTTAAGCCTGTCCATACTTGCTAGGTACTACGGGATACCATTTTATGTTGCTGCTCCAATCTCAACTGTTGATAAAAAAATAGAAAGTGGGGATAATATCCCTATAGAATATAGAGATGAAAAAGAAGTGAGAGAAGTTTTAGGAAAAATTATTATCCCGGAATTTATGTCAGTAAAAAATCCGGCTTTTGATGTCACACCGGCTGAAAATGTAACTGCAATTATAACTGAAGAGGGGGTAATCTATCCTCCTTACAAAAAGAATATTGGTAAAATTTTTAAAGGTAAGAGATAAATAATGAAAGCGGTGTTGAACTAAAATGAATAAAAGAGGCATTGGTAAAATTTTTAAAAATAAGAGGTAAATAATAAGAGATGAATAACGGAGGCAGTGTAGAGTTATAATGAATAAGAGCAAAGCTATGGTGCTGGCAGCAGGTCTGGGAACAAGGCTGAGACCACTGACAGACTTAATCTCCAAGCCGATGGCTCCCATAGTTAACAGACCGGTTATGGAACATATTATAAGACTTCTGGTAAAACACAATTTTATTGATATTGTTTGCAATCTGCACTGGTATCCGGATGAAATAAGAAATTATTTTTGTGATGGATCAAAATGGGGAGTAAACATAGTTTATTCCTATGAGAAAGAGCTGCTGGGAACCGCAGGAGGAGTAAAGAATGTAGAAGATTTTTTTGAAGATAGTACTTTTTTAGTTATAAGCGGCGATGCCCTTACCGATATTGATCTAACTGATGCTGTAAAATTCCATAAAGGGAAAGGTGGTGTGGCAACACTCATTTTAACTGAAGTCGAAGATACTTCCCAGTATGGGGTGGTGCTGGTGGATGAAAATATGAAGATAAAGGGCTTCCAGGAAAAACCTCTAGGTGGTGAGGACAAATCAAACCTGGCAAACAGCGGAATATATATTTTTGAACCGGAAATATTTAATTATTTACCTCCCCGGGGACAGTTTTGTGATTTTGGTAAGAATCTTTTTCCTGACCTACTCAGTAAAAATGTTTTATATTATGGTTACCGTCATAGTCAATATTGGAATGATGTGGGAGGTCTGGACCAGTACCAGCAGGGTAATTTTGACGCACTTGAAGGTAAAGTTAAGGTTGATATTCCCGGAAAGAAAATTAAAGAAGGGGTCTGGGTAGGAAAAAATTGCAAGATTCAGGAAGGGGTAGTAATAATTCCTCCAGTATGTATCGGAGATAATTGTACTATAAAGAAAGATGCAAAACTTTTTGGTCCTATAATTCTGGGCAATGATACTGTTGTAGGTGAAAGAGCAGTTTTGTACAGAGGTATAAAATGGGGCAGCGGTTATATAGGAAAAGATGCTTCCCTGATTGGTGCAATTATAGGATATGATACAAAAATAAAAGACAAGGCTTCGATTCTGGAAAAAGCAGTCATAGGTTCTAAGAGTGTTATAAAAGATGGAATAAAAATCCATCCAAGTGTAAAAGTTATGTCCAATAAAGTAATTGATATTGATACAGAAAATACCAGGAAAAATTAATAAAAATTTGATTGATATTTTTAAAGATATTATTGTTCCACCCTTATGTGTTATTTGTGGAAAAATTGGTCCTGAACTGATCTGCCGGAATTGCATATCTAAAATTAAAGAAATCGGTGATAAAATATGTAAGTATTGCGGCAGACCGCTATCCAGAATTAGTCCGGATGATAAAGGGTGCAATTTTTGCAGGAATGAAGATTTCAATTTTTACAAGCACAGGAGTTTTACCA
>VGAU01000126.1 GCA_016870675.1 Actinomycetota bacterium
CTTTGGCTACGGTTTGCATATTTTCTTTTCTAAATTCTTGGGATGAGTTTGTTGTGGCATTAACAATGATAAATGATGTTAATAAGAAAACTCTTCCAATAGCACTAGCGATGTTTCAAGGGCAATACTTTACCAAGTGGGGGCTGGTATTTGCGGCATCAATAATGGCAATAATGCCTGTGATAGCTGTTTTTATAATATTTCAGAGATATTTTGTAAGAGGTATTGTTACTTCTGGATTGAAAGGGTAATAATGCGTTATAAGGATCTTTATCTCAAAAGTATTGAAATAATTCGGAAAAATCAGTCCAATTACGGTTTATATATAGCTTCCCCAAATTTTAATAATTATAAATATTGCTGGTTACGTGATAGTACTTTTATTGCTTATAGTATGGACTTATGTGGGAACAATAGTTCTTCCAGGAAATATTATTGTGGTATAAATGATATATTAAAAGTAAGAAGTAAAAAAGTAGAACAACTAATAGATACGTATAATAAGAGTGGATTTATTGATAAAAAAAATATACTACCCGCACGATTTTCGCTTGAAGGTAAAATAACGGGGACAGACTGGCCAGAATTCCAAATTGATGGATATGGAATTTTTCTATGGGGGTTAGTAAAACACCTAGAAATTACAGGTGAACTTAATTTATTAGAAACAACCTTTAAAGATAGTATTGACATAGTAGTAAAATATCTAACAAATTTTTGGAATGTTCCTAATTATGATTGCTGGGAAGAAAATGGTGATAGAATAAATACCTCTACAATAGTGTGCGTGTATGGGGGTCTTAAGTCTATTTTAGGTACAAAAAAAGATAAAATTATTACAGACTCATGCGATAAAATAAAAACTTTCTTTCATAATTTCTGTGTAAAAAATAATCATATTATCAAATATATTGGGGCAGAATTGGTAGATTCAAGTTTATTATGGTGTTCAGTGCCTTTTGGTATAGTAGATGCAGAAGATTATATTATGTTAAACACAGTGGAAAAAATTGAAAGTTTATTATCTAAAACTGGCCTAAAGAGGTATTACATGGATGAATATTATGGTGGTGGAGAATGGCCGTTACTTACTGCTTTTTTAGGTTGGTATTATTTAACTATAGGAAATATTAGAGGAGCCAGGAAAATGCTGAAGCTAGTACTTAAAAGTGCTGATAAAAACTATATGCTTCCGGAGCAAACACCATTTAATTTATATTTCCCTGAAAAATACTATTTTTGGAAGAACAAATGGGGTGAAATTGCTAAACCACTATTATGGTCTCATGCTATGTATGTGATTATTTATTGCTTATTGCAGAGAGAAAGGAATATAAAGAATGATAGTTAAATTTAAAATTCCAGATTGGGTAAGAAATTCAATATTTTACCAGATTTTTATTGACAGGTTTTATAATGGTAACAAAAATAATGATCCGATTCGTACTGATAGATGGGGAAGTAAACCAACAAGGAAAAATTTCTTTGGTGGAGACTTAGAGGGGATAGTTAAAAAGTTACCATATTTAAAAAATTTAGGAATAAATGCGATTTACTTAACTCCAATCTTTAAAGCGTCAACAAATCATAAATATGATACAGAGGATTATTTTAGCATAGATCCATCTTTCGGAGATATTGACACTTTCAAAAAACTTTTAAAAATAGCTCATAATAAAGATATAAAAATAATAATTGATGGGGTTTTTAATCATACTGGTGATAATTTTTGGGCTTTTAAGGATATAATAAAAAATAAAAAGAGTTCTCCATACATAGATTGGTACTTTATAAATGATTTTCCAATAATAAAAAAACCAAAGCCAAATTATGCTACTTTTTATGATTGTTACTATTTACCAAAGTTAAATGTAGATAATACAGAAGTCAAAAAATATATTTTTAATATAGTTAAATTTTGGACAAAAATGGGTATAGATGGTTGGAGATTAGATACAGTACCTTTTATTAAAAATCACAATTTTTGGAAAGAATTCAGAATATTAGTAAAGGAAGTAAATCCTAACGCTTATTTGGTAGGAGAAATATGGGAAAATGCAAGACCTTGGCTACTTGGTGATGAATTTGATGGTTCTATGAATTATCGTTTAAGGGATTTAGTAATAAAATTTTTTATAAAAAAAGAGATTGATGCTAAAGAATTTAATAATAGAATAAATTTTCTTTTAAAGAATTATCCCTGGGAAGCTGCATTGTCGATGCTTAATTTGTTAGGTAGTCATGATACTGAAAGGTATCTAACACTTTGCCAAGGTAATTTAGAAAAGTTTAGACTTTCTCTAATTTTTTTATTCACGTTTCCCGGTGCACCAATGATCTATTATGGAGATGAAGTAGGTATGGTCGGAGAGAATGACCCCGACTGTCGCAGAACTATGGTATGGGATAAATCATTATGGAATAAGGAAATAAATGATATATACCGAAAATTAATAAGGTTTCGAATGGAACATGAATCTTTAAGAAGTGGTAGCTTTAAAACTCTACTTGTATTTAATAGGCTTTATGTTTATCAAAGATTAAAGGGCTCCGATGCAGTGATTGTTGTACTTAATGCGGGGGAAAAGCAGGAAAAAGTGACAGCACCTTTGAAAAACAGTGCTATTTTTTATGAAAGTTGGGTAGATCTTTTTACTAAGAGTAAATACAAAGCAGTAGGAGATTACTTAGTAATAAAAAATGTACCTAAGTTATCAGCTCTTGTGTTAAAGCCGGATAACACGGAATCTAAAAATTGTGTGGCATAAGAAAAAGCTTGTTTATTTTTCAGTTATTGAATTGGGAAATTATTTTAATTCATAAAAATTTTTTTTTAATTTTTATTATTGTCCCAGGGTATTTGTAAATATTATTTTGCAAAAGAGTTAAATTATGGCGAAAAGACTTAAAGCAGTAATTTTTGATCTTGATGGTATTATAGCTGATACAGCTAAGTTTCATTACCAAGCATGGAAAAAATTAGCTTCTGAAATAGGAATAAATTTAACATATGAATTTAATGAAAATTTAAAGGGTGTAGGCAGGATGGAATCACTGAATTTAATATTAACTCTAGCAGATAAGAGTTATTCAAATGAGGAAAAAATTAAGTTAGCTAACAAAAAAAATAGATATTATCTTGAATTTGTAAATAGAATGACACCGTCTGACTTGCTTCCAGGAGTAGTAAAATGTTTTGAAGTTCTTAAGGGCAATAATATAAATATAGTGCTGGCTTCAGCAAGTAAAAATTCTTTAGATGTAATTAAAAGATTAGAAATTGAGAAATATTTCGATTATGTAGTTAGCGGTAAAGATATTTCAAAGAGTAAGCCAGATCCTGAGATATTTATTAAAGCAGCGAAAGGGATAAAAGTTGCAACTAAAAATTGTGTAGGAGTTGAAGACTCAATAGCAGGAATATTAGCTATCAATGCTTGTAATATGTTTTCAGTTGGTATTGGGAATAAAAAAAATCTATATCCTGCTGATATTTGTATAAAAGATCTTACAGAGTTTGATATAGAAGAAATTTATTTAATTGGAGGATTTCTGTGAAAAACATTATAGAAGGTGATGAATGGAATATAGTACAGAAAGGATTTTATCCTGAGAGCAGTTTATTTACAGAAAGTATTTTCAGTTTATCTAACGGATATATGGGAGGGCGTGGAAATTTTGAAGAGGGTTATGGTGGAAAAACCTTAAGATTATTCTTTCATGCCGGAGTATATTATCCGGATAAACCTAAATATGGATGGTATAAAATAGGGTATCCAAAAATAAATAATGAAATAATAAATTCCACTGATGTTATCGGGATAAAGATATTTATAAATGGGAAAAGGTTGGATTTAGCCCGTACTAATTTTAAAAATTTTAAAATGACTCTCGATATGAAAAATGGCTTATTAGGAAGATCCTTTTTGATTATTGATGAGTTTAAGCGTGAGACTGTTGTTAATGTAAAACGATTTATCTCAATTTATAATAAAAATTTATTAGCAATTTCTTATAGCTTAACTCCCTTAAATTATGATGGAAACATAGAATTCGAACCTTATATGAATGGCCTTGTTGAGAGCGAAGATGTGCAGGGTAAAGAAAAAACATTCTGGGAAGAGGTTAATAAAGATGACAATACTCTAGTTGTTAGAACAAAAAAGACAGATTTTTATTTAGCTACTTCTATGAATGTAAAAATATATGAGAATGGAACATTGAAAAATATTCCTTTTATACCAGTAATTGAAGATCGTTATATCGGTCATCATTTTAAAATGGATTTAAAAGAAGGAAAAACATTAAAAATTGAAAAATATGTTTCTTGTTATAACTCCCGAAATCTTTCAAGATCAAAAGTAGCAATAAAGTCGAAAGAAAACTTAAAGAATGTTACTAATTATAGCTTTAATGATTTATTGTCTTTTTCAGAAAAGTTATGGAAAGAAAAATGGGATAAAATAGATATCAGAATAGACGGAGATGTATCAGCGCAACAAGCGATTCGTTATAATTTATTTATGCTAAATTCCACTTTTACCGGAGAAGATGAAAAACTAAATATAAGTCCTAAAGGTTTTAGTGGAGAAAAGTATGGTGGTTCAACTTATTGGGATACAGAGATTTTTTGTGCTCCATATTTTCTTTATTCCAAGCCCAAAGTAGCAAAAAATTTACTTTTATATAGGTATAACCATATACATAAGGCTATTGAAAATGCAGGACTTTTAGGATTAAAGGGTGCTTTGTATCCAATGATAACTCTGGATGGAAGTGAAGGGCATGCAGAATGGGAAATTACTTTGATGGAAATTCATAGGAACTCTGCTATTGTTTATGCAATTTATAATTACATCCGTTCAACGGATGATTATGATTACATGGCAAATTATGGGTTTGAAGTAATTGGAAATGTTGCAAGATTTTGGGCTGATAGAGCTACTTATAAGAAAGATAGAGATATTTACGCAATACTCGGAGTAACAGGCCCAGATGAGTTTCATAATAATGTTAATAACAATTGGTATACGAATTTTATGGCAAAATGGGTATTGGATTATGCTTATAAACACGCAAGTTGGCTTAAAGATTATAATAGAAAGAAGTATAAAGAAATCTGTAAAAAATATAATTTTATGGAAGAAGAATTTAATAATTGGAAAATTATTTCTGAAAAGTTATATATAAATAAAAATGAGGAATTGGGTATATTTGTACAGTTTGATGGTTACCTTGAAACTGAAGATATTTTTTTAAATAGAGAAATTACTAAAGATAAACTTCCTATTGTACAGAGTTGGTCATGGGATAGAATTAACCGTTCGAATATAATCAAACAAGCAGATGTGATATTAGGTTTATATTTATTTAATGGAGTTTTTACTTTTAAAGAAAAAAAAGATAATTTTGATTTTTATGAACCCCGAACAGCGCATGATTCCTCACTTTCGGCTTGTATATATTCAATTATTGCATCAGAAATAGGCTATCATGATAAAGCTTATAATTTATATAAAAGAGCATCGAGGCTTGATCTTAATGATTATAATAATGATACTACTGATGGCTTGCACATTACTTCTATGAGTGGTTCCTGGATGTCTATTGTAATGGGTTTTGTGGGTTTTAGGATAAATAATGAAATAATTAGTTTTAAACCCAATATTCCAAGAGTGTGGAAGAGGTTATCATTTAAAATCAATGTTAAGGAACGTTACTTTTTTATAGTAATTACTCAAAACAAATTTTGTATTAAGTTAGAATCAGGAAATGAAATATCAATAGAAGTTTATGAGAAGAAATATAAAATTCCTAAAGGTAAAT
>VGAU01000127.1 GCA_016870675.1 Actinomycetota bacterium
CTGATGTAAGTGTTGTCTTACCATGATCCACATGGCCTATAGTCCCTATGTTTATATGAGGTTTGGTCCTTTCAAATTTTTTCTTAGCCATAATATATCCTTTCTTTGTTTTGAAGTTAATTTAATTTATATTAAATAACCTATACTGCAATTTTACTTCCTTTAAACCTTTCAATAATTTCGTCTGCAATTCTACCTGGTGCTGGTTCATATTTTTTAAACTGCATAGTAAAAGTGGCGCGCCCCTGAGTTTTAGACCGCAAATCCGTAGCATATCCAAACATTTCAGCAAGCGGCACCTCTGTTTTTATAATTCTATTCTTACTTCTCAGTAATACAGATAATATTTTTCCTCTCCTCGAATTAAGATCACCAATAACTTCTCCCATATACTTGTCCGGAGCAACCACTTCAACGTCCATTACTGGCTCAAGTAAAATAGGAAGACATTTTTTCATACCTTCTCTAAAAGCTTTTGACCCGGCAATCCTGAAAGCCATTTCTGAAGAATCTACTTCATGATAAGAACCATCTAAAAGTATGGCTTTAACATCAACAACCGGATATCCGGCCACCTCGCCGCTTTGCATTGCATCTACTATTCCCATTTTTACTGGCTTGATAAATTCTTTTGGTATAACTCCGCCTTTTGTTTTATCCTCAAATTCAAATCCCTTACCGTATTCATTTGGTTCAAAACGGACAACTACATGACCATACTGCCCCCTTCCACCACTTTGCCTGATATATTTTCCTTCTACTTGTGTTCCTTTAGTTATCGTTTCCCTGTAAGATACCTGAGGTTTACCTACATTTGCACCTACACCAAACTCACGGAGCAATCTATCTACTATAATTTCGAGATGGAGTTCACCCATACCTGAAATAATTGTCTGTCCGGTTTCACTATCGATTTCCATTCTAAAAGTAGGATCTTCTTCTTCCAGCTTGGAAAGCGCAATGACTAATTTTTCCTGGTCGATTTTTGTTTTTGGTTCAATAGCAATTGATAATACCGGCTCAGGGAAACTAATGGATTCATATTTAATAGGCTTATTTGGGTCACATATAGTATCACCCGTATTTACATTCTTTAAGCCAACAACTGCTCCTATATCTCCACTGTAAGCCTCTTTTAATTCCTCTCTGCTATTGGCATGCATCTCCAACAGTTTACTGACTCTGTTTTTATTACCATTATTTGCATTCAGTACCTGCATTCCACTTTTCATGGTTCCGGAATAAATTCTCAAATAACTTAACTTTCCTACAAATGGATCAGTTGTTATTTTAAATACCAGCCCAGAAAAAGGTGCATCATCACTGACCTCCCTCTCAATTTCTTTTCCGTTATCAGGATTAATACCTTTAGGTGAAGATACATCACTGGGAGATGGGAGAAAGTCCACTACTGTGTCCAGTATTGGCTGCACACCTTTATTCTTAAAAGCAGCTCCGCAAAGGACAGGAACACCGTTAACATTTATAGTTATTTCCCTGATAGCTTTCTTTAATTCTCCTTCACTTATTTCAATATTTTCAACATATTTGTTTAAAATATCATCATTATAATTAGCAATATTTTCAATTAGTTGCTGCCTATATTTTTCAGCAGTAGATTCAAGTTCTGAAGGTACATCCTCATACTCGAATTTAATTCCCATTTCATCTTTATATATAATTGCCCTCATACTGATAAGATCAATGATTCCTAAAAAGTCTTCTTCTTTACCTATAGGAATTTGTATAGGTAGTGGATTGGCACCAAGTCTTGTTTTAATCATATCTAAAACATAGAAGAAATCTGCTCCACTTCGATCCATCTTATTGACAAAAGCAATCCTGGGAACATTATATTTATCAGCCTGTCTCCATACAGTTTCAGACTGTGGTTCCACTCCTCCAACTGCGCAGAATATAATAATCATACCATCAAGTACTCTTAATGATCTTTCAACTTCAACAGTAAAATCAACATGTCCGGGAGTATCAATAATATTTATTTTATTATCCTTCCAGAAACAGGTTGTTGCAGCAGAAGTAATAGTAATTCCTCTTTCCTGCTCCTGTATCATCCAATCCATAACTGCTGCTCCATCGTGAACTTCTCCCATTTTATAAGTCTTACCGGTATAATACAGAATACGTTCAGTCGTAGTTGTTTTACCTGCATCTATGTGAGCAGTTATACCTATATTTCTTGTATTTTTTAATGAAACCTGTCTAGTCATATATAGTCACCTACACTACCACCTATAGTGTGCAAAAGCTTTGTTGGCCTCAGCCATCTTATGTAAATCTTCTTTCTTTTTAATACTGCTTCCAGTATTACTGGCACCATCTAAAATCTCGGCAGATAACCTTGCAGCCATGGTCTTTTCCTTCCTCCTGCTTGCAAAATCAACTACCCATCTAATAGCCAGCATATTTGCTCTTTCCGCAGAGACTTCTACGGGCACCTGATAAGTAGCTCCACCAACTCTTCTTGGTTTTACCTCCAGCACAGGCCTTACATTATCAAGACATTTATCCAGTATCTCTAATGGATTTTCTTTGGTTCTTTCTCCCAGAATTCTCAGACTCTTATATACTATATTTTCAGCAATGCTTTTTTTACCATCTGTCAGAACCTTGTTAATCAGTTGAGATACAACCCTACTTTTATAAACAGGGTCTGTCTTCATTTTCCTTTTCGGAGGTTTTCCTTTTCTTGGCATCTATTAACTCCTCATAAATTACTTTGGCTTCTTAGCGCCATACCTCGAGCGTGAAGATTTTCTATCTTCAACCCCTGCAGTATCTAACGTGCCCCTAACAATCTTATATCTCACCCCAGGTAGATCTTTTACCCTACCGCCTCTTACCAGCACTATAGAGTGCTCCTGTAGATTATGACCAACTCCTGGTATATATGCTGTAACCTCAGCTCCATTTGTAAGCCTTACCCTTGCTACTTTTCGCAGCGCCGAATTTGGCTTCTTGGGAGTAGAAGTATATACTCTAATACATACACCTCTTCTTAAAGGATTTTCCTGCAGGGCAGGTGTTTTCTTTTTCTTTTTTAATCTTTTTCTTCCTTTTTTAACCAGTTGACTTATAGTAGGCATAAATACCCTATCCTCTAATTTAATAATACTGCTATAACAAAAAATGATTAATGATAACCTTTTTTGAAGACACGAAAAAAGAGATTATCATCTAAAAATTAAAATGTCAATATAAAAAAATGGCTATTTTAAAGTATTTTTTTACTTATATTTTAGATATTGATTTCTATTTCTTTTCCGTCATCTCCCTCTGATTCCTGAAGGATTTCTATCTCATCTTTATTGTCCTCCTTATAGCCGGGGTAATCTAATTGATAGTCCCTAAAGCTGCTCATACCCGTTCCTGCCGGTATAGCCTTACCTAATATTACATTCTCCTTTAGTCCAACTAAATTATCTATTTTATTCTCCAGAGCTGCATCTGTTAGCACTCTGGTAGTTTCCTGAAATGATGCAGCTGAAAGAAAACTATCAGTCGCAAGTGAAGCCTTAGTTATACCCATTAAATTTTGAACAGCTGTTGCTGGTACCTTCATGTTAGAAATTAATTTGTTATTCTCTTTTTCATAACAGAGCCTGTCTACCAGTTGCCCCGGGAGAAAATTACTATCTCCGGGATCAATTATGGTAACTTTCTTCAGCATTTGTCTGGCAATTACTTCTATATGTTTATCATTTATATCCACACCCTGAGCTTTATATACGTTCTGTACCTCTTTTACTAAATATTGCTCGCATTCCTTAATTCCGTTAATTCTTAAAATATCATGAGGGTTTCTTGGCCCTTCAGTTAATTGATCTCCTGCAGAAATCTTATCTCCATTTTTAACATTTAATTTTGCTCTAACCGGGATCTGATAAACCTTTTCCTGCTTGCCGTCTTTACTTTTTATAGTAAGCATTCTGAAGCGGGAATCTATGTCTTCGATTTCAACCTTTCCTGATATCTCTGCTATAAACGAATGTTCTTTAGGCGTTCTGGCTTCAAATAATTCTACTACCCGGGGCAGACCGCTGGTAATATCAATACCTTCAAAAGTTTTTTCATGCTTGTGAACATGTGTTTTTCTCTTAGCAGTAAGAATTAGTTTGGCAAAAACCTCTCCAACTTCAACATTTACTTTTTTATTTATCTGGAGTATTTCGCCTTTAGGAATAATTACATCTACAATATCTCCTCTCTCCATCTGAACCTGGAAAATTAATTTGTGTGGAATATGTTCTATATTTATCTCAATAACCTCGCTGGTATCTTTCTCAGTGAGGTCAGCTTTTTTAATATTCAGCTCAGATAACAATTCTTTTCTGAATATAAGCTTTCCTTTAACCGGCGATCTTATGGACCTCTGGATTACAGTACTTGCTACCCCACCTGTATGGAAAGTACGCATAGTCAGCTGGGTGCCTGGCTCCCCAATAGATTGGGCTGCTATAATTCCTACCGCTTCCCCAATTTCAACTAGTTTGCTAGTAGCAAGATCTCTTCCATAGCATTTCTGGCAAACTCCGGATTCTGCTTTGCAAGTCATAACTGAACGCACTTTTACACTCTCAATATTGGCATGTATGAACTTCTGCAGGTGCTTTTCAGTAATTTCTTCATCACTTTTTATTATATTCTTTTTAGTATTAGGATTATTAATTTCTTCCAGACAGATTCTTCCTATTAAATTAGTATTAGGTTCTCCTTCAAGAGTTAAAACATAAAGATTTATACCATCCTCGGTCTCGCAGTCATTAATTCTTACCATAGTATCCTGTGCAACATCAACAAGCCTTCTGGTAAGATATCCCGAATCTGCAGTTCGTAGTGCGGTATCTGCAAGTCCCTGTCTGGCACCATGGGTGGAAATAAAATATTCCAAAACCGTAAGTCCCTCTCTAAAGTTAGATTTGATAGGACTATCTATGATATCTCCTCTAGCATTCGCTACCAGTCCTCTCATACCTGCTAACTGACGGAGCTGTTTTATATTTCCTCTAGCACCAGATGTAGCCATCATATAAACCGGATTAAATTTGTTAAAATTCTTTTCCATAGCACTGGCTACGCTTTCATTAGCCTGTGACCATGTTTGTATCAATCCCTGATGTCTTTCAAATTCTGTTATCAAGCCTTGTTTATAATAATCCTCAATTCTTTCAATTTTTTTCTCCACACTGCTTAAAATTCTGGCTTTTTCAGGTGGTACATCTATATCATCTATTCCTATAGTAAGACCTGACCTGGTGGAATATTTAAATCCTGTTTGTTTGATAGCATCCAGCATTTCTGTAATAACATTTTGAGGAAATCTGCTTATGCATTCAGACATAATAGCAATAAGTTCTTTTTTAGATACTTCTTTATTAACAAATTTATAATCCTCGGGCAGCGATTCGTTAAATATTATCCTTCCAACTGTTGTCCTGGTTACTTTCTCCTCAATTTTCACCTTAATGGGTACATGTAAAGATATAAAACCATAATCATAATCTAAAATAGCATCCTGGGGATTATTATAAAATCTCTCCTTGCCTTCTGATTCTTCTCTTTCTGAAGTTAAATAATATATTCCCAGGACCATATCTTGAGAGGGGACGACAACCGGTTCACCGCTTGCAGGGGATAATATATTATTTACAGACAGCATCAAAATCATCGCTTCAGCTTTTGCTTCATTTGATAATGGTACATGAACAGCCATCTGGTCACCGTCGAAATCTGCATTAAATGCAGGACAAACCATAGGATGAATCTGTATAGCCTTACCCTCTACCAGCA
>VGAU01000128.1 GCA_016870675.1 Actinomycetota bacterium
ATTAACCGTCTTTGAGACCGCATTATCTACAAATTTTTGAAAAGCAGCCTGAGTTCTTACATGCCATTTTGGAGATATCTCATGCGCCGTAACAAATATTCTCTTATATCCCGAGGGGATTTCATCAATATCCTTAAGATTACCGCTTTCAGCTATCTTCTCCATCACTTCTTCGCTGTAAAAACCTTCATCCGTTGCAATTTTTTTAAAATATTTGTTAACTTCCAAAAGCCTGTCATTATCCATAACATTTTTAACAAATGATATTGCGAACAGTGGTTCCACCCCGCTTGAACAGTCAGCAATAATACTTAAAGTCCCGGTAGGAGCAATTGTAGTAGTGGTTGCATTTCTAATTTCATAACCATCGGGGCTATCATATATACTTCCTTTAAAGTTCGGAAATACTCCTTTTTCTTTTGCCAGTTCCTTTGATGCGTTTTTGGATTCATCCTGAATAAAACTCATAATTTTCTGTGCAAGTTCCAGAGCTTCTTCACTGTTATAGGGAATGCCAAGAATTATAAGAAGATCAGCATATCCCATAATCCCCAGGCCTATTTTTCTATTTCCATGCGCCATTTCCTTTATTTTTTCCAGGGGGTACTTGCTCATATCAATAACATCATCTAAAAACCTCACTGCTGTGCGAATAATTCCTCCTAATTTATCATAATCCACCTTTTTTATACCCTCTTCCTCTTTTACCATATGTGCCAGCTTTATGGATCCCAGATTGCATGCCTCATAAGGAAGCAGGGGCTGCTCTCCGCAGTTTCTAACTACGATTCCATTAGCAATATAGGAATTACTTATGGGTTCATTAAAGTCAAAAACTTCCTTCCTTCCCGTATATTTTATTTCTTCTACTTTATCAATAAACTTATTATAGTAATTATCAAAAGAAAGCTTTTCAAATTTAAAAGAACCTAGTAATTTCTCCTTTCTTTCCTGAAGGAAACATACTTCTTTCTGAAATCTTTTTTTGGATATACCTCCCGATATGAATAATTCGTAGTAATTATCATTCTTGGCTCTATAGCTTTTTTGTTCCCCGCTCTTATTAACATAAGAAAAGTTCTTTGAAAAAGAATATCTTCTGGTTAAAATATTGGATTTAATTCCCAGGTTTAGTAGCAGCATCTGAACACCCTTTAACAGTTTTTTAGAAGATGAGCTAATTTTTATAGTTCCATCTGTATCATCAATATTGCCATCTGAGCTAAAAATTCCTCTTAAAAACCCGGCTGCAGCTTCTTTTGTAGCACTGAGTAAACTCACAGGAACTTCCTTGTCGCAGGAAGTACACACTTTTACTCCTAATTCTTTAAAGAACTCAATAAATCCTTTTGAATGATAAGAGAGATGAATTACTCCATTTTCTCTTATTATTTCCTTTATATCACATTTATACCACTTTCTTATTATCTGGTTAAAATATGAAGAAAGTTTTTTATCTTCATACCCAAAAGTAAGCTCCATCCTGTCTTCCCTGAGCCAGCCATCACCAATCAACCACCCTAAAATTTCTCCAAGCTCGCCGGACCAATATTCAGGCAGGTTAAGAGTCTTTCTTTTGGTAAAATTATTTAATTCTTTAACTTTTCCATTATTAAATATTTTTTTATCTAACGGAAATCTACCCATGGGCTGAATTAAAACCTCATCGCCTTTAACAAGTTCTATAAGCTTTTTATACCCACCAGTAGTTAGTACTTTATGTTCAGCAGTAGCTTCGAGTTCATAACCCGAATAGGTAACCAGCTTGTAGATATCCTTTTTGCCTCTATTCCAGGATTTTATATTTTCGCTTTCAAAAATATCTAAATTTTTATCCGCAAACTCCTTTGAAACCTTATATTCCAGAGCTCTCCTGTCAAAAAGTATTTTTATATCCTCACCGGCTTCAATTCTCTTACACAAGTCTCCGGCTTTAATAAATCCCCTGTCTGTGGAGATCAGGATCTCACCCGAAACGCACGGATTGGTGCTTTCAATCTGCCCCAGGTTTGGAGTTGGGTTATCTTTGTTTAACCTATCAAGGAATATAATACCAGGATCACCATTCTTCCACGCATGTTCAACAATTTTACCAAACACTTCCTTTGCCCTATACCTATCTACCACCTCTTTAGTTCTCGGGTTTATAATCTCATATTCGTCATCATTCTCAACTGCTCTCATAAATGTTTCAGTCACTCCAACAGAGATATTAAAATTAGTCAATTTTTCATTATTATCTTTTGATGTAATAAAATCCAAAATATCAGGATGGTCTACTCTCAGTATCCCCATATTTGCGCCTCTCCTTGTTCCACCCTGCTTTATAGTATCAGTTGCAGCATTAAAAACAGTCATAAAAGATATGGGACCGCTTGAAACTCCTTTGGTGGAAAGAACTACATCATTTCTTGGTCTTATATTGGAAAATGAATACCCGACCCCGCCGCCCGATTTCTGGATTAGTGCAGTTTCCTTCAGCGCTTCAAAAATATCATTCATAGAATCTCCTACCGGAAGAACGAAACAGGCAGCCAATTGCTGAAGTTCTTTCCCGGCATTCATAAGCGTCGGAGAATTTGGAAGAAAATCAAGGTCTGTCATAATATTAAAAAACTGCTTTTCAATCCCTTTTACTTCTTCTTCTGTTTTCCCATACTTCTTTTCTGCAGAGGCTATGTTTCTGGCAACTCTTACAAACATATCTATGGGTTTTTCCAGCAGGACCCCTTCTTCATCTCTTTTTAAATATCTTCTTTCCAGAACTTTTATGGCATTTTCCGATAGATTGATTTTTTTATTGAAGTAATAATTATCCTGAATTTTTTTATTATCGGATTTTTTAACGTTTTCCATTAATTAATACTCCCAAATTTATAATTAAACAATTCAATAAATTAAGCTAATTAACTCATTATATTGTGTACCTTTATATATTAATACACTATATATTGTATGTCAATAGAAATTCATTTTTAAATTATATTTCTGATAAATATTAAAGGCCATTTTGGTAAATCAACCATAGCATTAGCTACAAATATTCCAGTTTTGCATTAAATTTTTTTAAGTTATTAATGTAATAACAGAATTATTTCTGGTATAATAGCTTACTTGTTATAAGAATAACATTTTTAAAAATCTATAAAAAAATTTTTTATTTTATAAAGACACTAACCTTAAAGGAAGTATTATGAGTTCGGTTATTAAAAAGAGAAGAAGAAAAATGAGAAAGAAAAAGCATAAAAAAATGCTTAAAAAAACAAGATGGCAAAGAAGAAATAAATGATAAAAGACAACAATATCAACAAAATAAAACTGTTAGATATTATCGATAAAAAAATTCTTGTTAGCGATGGGGCAATGGGAACAACCCTGCTTTCAGTCGGTATTTCCGAATACCCTGATTCATTAAACATAGGCAACAACAATATTAGAAAGATAATAGATATTCATCTAAGTTTTCTTGAAGCAGGCTCAGATATTATTCAAACCAATACCTTTGGTTCTACTCCCATCAAACTTGAGTCTTTTAGGCTGGAAAATGAAACTAAAAAAATAAACGAGAATGCGGTAAATGCCGCAAAAGAGGCTGTAAGCATATACAGGTCTAAATCCGGAGATGAGAAACCCTTATTTATTGCCGGCGATATAGGACCTTTAGGAAAACTGCTGGAGCCCGTAGGTACCTTAAAATATGAAGATGCCGTTAGCGCATTTTCAAAGCAGGCAGAAATACTGATAGGTAAAAAAGTAGATTTGATAATAATCGAAACCATAATGGACTTAAATGAAGCTTTAGCCGCAATTGAAGCAACCAGAAAAATATCGGAAGATATTCCCATTGCCTGCACTCTTTCTTTTGGTGAAAATGGCGTAACTATAATGGGAAATAAAGCAGAAAATGTTACTAGCAGGTTAATTAATGCAGGCAGTGATATAGTTGGGGCAAACTGCAGTGTTGGCTCAGGTGCAATGTTAAATGTGGTTAAAAAAATGAGAGAAGCTGATGCAAACTCCAGGCTTATCTTTCAGCCTAATGCCGGACAACCGGTTCTGGTAGAGGGAAAAACCATATATAACGAGACTCCGGAAATCATGGCTTCCAATATAGAGAAATTTCTTCCTTATAAGCCATCAATAGTTGGAGGATGCTGCGGAAGTACACCTGAACACATAAAAGAAATAATAAAAGTAGTAAGAAGTTACAACAATCCGTAATAATAATTCGTACACTTTTTCAGCAGTCTAAATTATCAAAAACTAATGATCCTTTAAAATTTTGCGTCTGTCTTCCGTATTATGGGGGCTAACTCGCTTTCCAGAAATTCTTCATCTTCATTGAGTGTGGCTTTTAATAAAAACCAGTTTTCAACATGTTCAACAGATTCCCCGGGAGGCACTTTTTTCATACCTCCAAGTGTTTCAACCTCCAGTATTTCTGGATTAGTATAAATTTCTGTATTTACTCCAAAATCAGGATACCTGACTTCCGGATTGTAATTATACCTTTTTACAAAAAGTTGCCCGTCAAGGTAATATGCTGCCCATCCGAGTGTATTTAAAACGCCAATTTTCTGGCAAGTTTTTGCATTAGGATTTTGCTTTACCTGAATAAACTTTGTTCCCCAGATAAATCTTGGATCCTTCATTTCCGTATAAGACCAGAGCACCAGGGGACGTACCGGAAGAAGATTTTCTTCTGCGGACCTGTAAGGCTCCTGGGGTATTATCGCCATTCCACCCTGTGCCATTACTGAAAGTGCCCAGGGGGCAATCTCTATATCCCATAGATTTTTATTAACCAGTCTATGTAAAATCCTGACATTATTATTGTTTGAACCCAGATTTATTTCCATTTCTTTTTGAATGCCAGTTGTGCCCTCGATACTTTGAATAAGCCTGAGAGTTTTCCCATTCCAGTTATAGTTCACAGGATTATTATCAGGAAAATATGTGCGGGGTTTTACTTCAGGCGCATGCCAGAGTCTGTGCCCCCCGTATATCAGCCACTCATCTCCGCCTGTTTTTCCCTGCTGCTGCTTAAACTCTCTAAATAGATTCTGGTCTCCCACAAATCCAAAACGAACAATCCTTGGTCCTACGTCAGTGGTAACTACTATTTCTACTTCCCCGTTAGTCATACGGATACAGTTCTTCCAGCCCCCCAAATTAAACTTTTCTTGAATCTCCATAAAATCCCTCCCTAAATCTAAAAGTTAATTCATAAAAAATTAAATTGTAATTATTATATTTGTTTATTTATTTAATTACTAATACTTCTATCAATAATTATGTAGGAGTATAATAATGGTAAAGTAACATGATAGCAAAAAAAATAATATGTAGTTGAAAGGGGGTGTAATAAAAATGAAAGCATACATCTTAATAAATGCAGGGCTGGGGGTTGTAAATGATGTTTTAGATAATCTTAGAAAAATAAATGAGATAAAAAGCGCTCATTCAACTGTTGGACCTTACGACATTATTGCTTTTATAGAAAGCAGCGATCTACCTAGTTTAGGGGATATAATAGTTCAAAAAATCCAGAAAATATCCGGGGTTTCAAAAACTCTTACCTGTATTATTATAGAATAGTGCACATCACCATAATTAAATTAAAATTCTTATTGCCAGTCTCATACCAATTATTAAATTTTTAGCTTTTTTCCTATCAATACTCTTTTTGGAAATAATGCTAAAATTAGTAGAAGTATTATTTTTTTTATAAACCTAAAAGATCA
>VGAU01000129.1 GCA_016870675.1 Actinomycetota bacterium
GTCATATCCTGTGCCACCCTTTCCACTTATAATAACAATCTGCTTCATCTTTATTACCTTTTGTTAATTTCTTCTATTTTTATTACCTTCGATTTTATTTTATCCTCAACCAATTTTTACCTTGTTTTATATTCTCAAACAATCTCTGGAAATTTTCTCTGTATTCCGGCAGTGTTTCAATAATAGAATCGCCTCGAGAATAAATCTCAGCTATTTTTTTGCTAAAAGGTATTCTCATAAGTATAGGTATATTTTCTCTGACACAATATTCATCCGTTTTTTTGTTGCCCAGATCAGAACGGTTAATTATAACCCCAAATGGAATCTTGAGTTTCCGCACCACTTCTACAGCCAATGACAGTTCGTTTAACCCAAATGGTGTGGGCTCGGTAACAAGAATGACAAAATCAGTATCTTTTATTGCTGTGATTACGGGGCAGGAAGTTCCGGGAGGCGCATCAATAATTACAGTCTTTTTTTTGTTAACATGCTTTTTAACAGCCCTTATAACCGGTGGAGACATCATCATGCCTACATCAAGCTTACCATGGACAAATTGAATTCCATTCTTTTTACCAATCTCAA
The DNA here is from genome assembly GCA_016870675.1 of Actinomycetota bacterium. Classification (GTDB taxonomy): domain Bacteria; phylum Actinomycetota; class Humimicrobiia; order Humimicrobiales; family Humimicrobiaceae; genus Hydromicrobium. The sequence continues at coordinate 586 of VGAU01000129.1, forward strand.
TAATACCTATTTTTTTATTTTCCTCTTCTATGGCATCATTCGGACAAAAATAGGTACACGAACCACAGCCATGGCACAATTCAGAAAAGATTAGCACCTCTTTATTAACAACTGCAATTGCATTATATGCACAAAATTCCTGGCAGCGACCACAACCATCGCATTTTTTAGAGTCTACCTGGGGAATGGGAATAAAAACAATATTCTTATTTTCAAAAACTGGTTTTATAAAAATATGGCAGTTAGGTTCCTCAACATCACAATCAAGTAGCTGAACATTACTTAATGATAAAGCCAGATTAACAGCTATTGTTGTCTTACCTGTCCCACCTTTTCCACTTGCAACTGATATTATCAACTTCCCACTTTCTTCCGTTAATTACTTTCTACCCATTCCAAAATGTGACTCTACGTCAGGGCCAGCAGTCTCCTTATATTCTCCTTTTTTAAATTTTTCTATGGCACCCTTTATACTGCCAGTGGCTCCCGAATATATCTTTATGGATGCTGCAGATAAAACTCTAAACGCATTAGGTCCAACATTCCCGGTGATCACTGCTTCTACTTTCATATCAGAAATATTCTGCGCTGCCTGAATACCTGCACCTCCACCTGCCAGGCTGCTTTTATTTTCAATAGCTTTAAAACTTCCGCTTTCAGTGTCATAAATAATATAATAAGGACACCTCCCAAATCTTGGATCTACGTTTGACTGAAGAGTAGCTCCGCTGGAAGTAATAGCAACTTTCATTTTATCTCCCTCTTAAAATTACTTAAAAAAAATTAAAAAACTATATAAATGTTACTAATCTCTTACTGCATTTAGGGCACTTTATCTTACTTAATTTATATTCCTGTTTTTCTTCTTTTAAGTCTTCCCTTTTAATATGGTAGTGGTAATTCCCTCTAAGGCACCTTTTCTTTATAATATTTTTATCCGGAATGTAGTTGCCACCCTCAAACTTTATAGCCTTACCTTCAATAATTGCAGTAATAACTTTTTTTCTGGCAGACTTTAGAAGTCTTTGAAAAGTAGATCTGGATATACCCATCTCCCTGGCAGCATCAATCTGTTCCAGGCCTTCCCTGTCTTTAAGATTAAAAGCTTCAATTTCTTCCAGAGTCAATATTATCTCATCTAATTTTTTAATCGAGACACCCTGTGGCTTATAATACACAAATAAAGGTATTGTATTTACTATCTTATCCAGTATAGGTCTAGCTGACATCTTAACCTCTCACCATTTTAGTTCCACATTTGGGGCAATTCATTTCATAGCAGGGTACCCCCAGCTTATGACCAACTTTAGCGCCACAATTGGGACATATGCATTCCCCGCCTGGTCCCAAACTCTGTCCTCCCATTCTACCTCTTCCGCCTCCACGACCTAGCCCTCTTCCGGTTCCGGGTCCCTGACCTAATGGTCCGGTTCCATCTCCTCTTGGCATAAGTATCACTCCTTTCCAGACAATTAAAAAACTTTATTAAAATATTATAAAATCAATAATAACTAGTCATGATCGCACTCGGTTTTTTCAATACCATATCCTTTACCCAGGCCTGGCTGACAAATACTTTCTCCCCCTTCTAAGGAACCATCAATTATTTTACCTATAATCTCTTCAACCTCCCCTTCAACGCCAAGAACAGCTTCAATACCTGTCTGGCTGAAAAGTTCTTTAGCTCTCATTCCCATCCCTCCGGCTACTATGCAACCAACCCCAATTTTATTAAGATACTGAGGCAGGTAACCAGGATGATGGCCAGGATTTTCTATAACTTTCTTATCCACTAACTCATTATTTTCAACCTCTATAATGGTAAATTGTGGACATCTCCCAAAATGAGGAGATACATATTGTCCATCTGTTGAAATGGCAATCTTCATGCTTTTAACTCCTTTGGTTTAAAATAATATTTCATATTCTCATTAATACTATATTTTATTTCACCCTTACCCAGCAATTTATCAATAATTTTAATTACTTCATTCAGATTAAGACTCAGTGAAGAGGCTATATCATTTATGCTAACCGGCCTTCTTTTAAGTAATTCAATTATTTCTTCTTCAATCTTTGATAGTTCTCTTTTACTCTCTTTATAGCTAATCTTTCCCTTTCTTCCTATTATATAAGTCCTCCCGCCCAGAATGCCTTTTATTTCTTTTAATCTTTCCCGGTCAGGTAATCTTATATAACTTTCACCTGAATATCTGACTGCGGTATTTAAATGAACCTTTTTAATACCCTCTCCAAGGTCATTTATTATATGCTTAAACCTGTATGCTGAATCCAGGTCATCATTTATACCTTCAAGGATCATTATCTCCAGCCATATATCTCCGCTAAAATCATCTAGCAGTTTTTTTAAACCCGATATATTCTTATTAAAATTAACTTCCCTGCATGGACGGTTTATTTTCTTCAGTAACCTGTTGTCAGGTGCATCCAGAGAAACCTTTATTAGGTCTGCTCCCTTTATATCATCTACAACACCATCAAACCCAAGGGTCCCTCCGCTGGTAAGTACTGCTACAGGAATATCAGAATTTTTTTTTATGATGTCAATAAATTTGCTAATATCACTATTTAAGGTTGGCTCACCTGAGCCTGAAAAAGTAATATAGTCAATATAGGGACTATCATTTATTCTTTTTATGAGTTCAGTTTCAAAGTCTTTAAAATCAATATCCACATACTTTTTCCTCTCTACAGTCTTATTTGTGGTCTTTCCAAGCTGGCAGTATACACAGTCATATACACATACCTTAAAGGGAACTAAATCAATTCCCAGAGAGTAACCGAACCTTCTTGATAATACCGGTCCATAAAACAAAAATAATCCTCCCTCTCTTAACCTGTTATTCTTAAATAAAAAATTAACATAAACCTATAATTTTATTAGATATATGGTTGAATGCTTCACTAACAGGTGTGCCATTCTTGTAATTTTCTAAATACAACTTTCCTTCGTCACTTAAACTCATGACCTGCTCGTCATATGGAATTCTCCCCAGAAACTTAACACCCATCTCCAGAGCAATCTTCTGTCCGCCGCCAGTTTTAAAAATATCAATTCTTTCTCCACAATGCGGACAAATAAATCCAGACATATTCTCTATTACCCCTATAAAGGGTATTTTTAATTGCTGCGCAAACCTTATACTCTTCTTTGCATCCATGGTAGCTAAATTTTGTGGAGTGGTAACTATAATTCCACCGTTAAGATTGGGCATAAGTTGTGCTATGCTCAGAGGTTCATCGCCAGTACCGGGAGGAGAATCAATAATCATATAATCAACAACACCCCAGTTAACATCACTTAAAAACTGCCTGATTAATTTCATTTTAATAGGTCCTCTCCAGATAACCGGACTGTCTTCGCTTTCTAACATAGAGGCGGTACTAATTACCTTTATATTTGAGAAAGCTTTAATTGGTTCTATCTTTTTGTTTGTACTGGTTAGCTTTTCTTTTTCCAGGCCCATAATCTTTATCACATTGGGTCCATGTATGTCTATATCAAGAAGACCAACCTTATAACCTTTGGACATAATACGATAAGCCATATTTACCGCAACAGTAGTTTTTCCTACACCACCCTTTCCGCTGAAAACCATAAATTTATTTTTTACTCCGGACATATTTTTAGTAATCTCTTCATCCTTTATTACACTGTTCATTTAAATACCTTTTACCTTTTTTAAAAAAAGGATAGAGACGCCCTTACGGTATCTCCATCCTTTTTTGTTTTATAATCCAACTTCTTACTTTGTTTTCTGCTCTTTGGATAATTCATCCATTCTAGCTTTTATCTCATCTAACTGCTTTTGCAAAGCCTCTGATTGGCTTTTTAATATTTCTTTTTCCTGATCGGGCTCAAGATCAGGAGTGAATGGATACCCAGCTACACTATCCCAGGCAGGATAACCCATATTATATCTAGCCCATCCAGGAAGACCTGTGGCGTAATACCAATTTCTATATCCTCTTCCTCTACCAAATCCACCTCCAAAGGCTCTCCCAACACCAGCGTATCTTCCTCCATAGGGGTTCATATATCCGGGAACAGAATAACCAGCACAATATCCAGCACCTCTTCCAGTCATAGGACCCATTCCAGCAGGTCCGGTTCCATCTCCTCTTGGCATTTACATTACCTCCTTCGCATAAAAATTTACTAAAATATCAAAAAACAAAATTCTGCTTTAAAATCTTCTTCTTCTCCCACTCATACCTCTACCCCGGCCTATTCTTGAAAATCTTCCATAACCTCTTCCTATATAATTCCATCTTCTTTGAGGAAACATATATATCCCACTTTGCATATAATAAGAATAATTATATAAGTGATTATCGGGTCTTCTATAATTAAGACTATAAGGATAACCACTACTTATAGAGTATTCCTGTAACCCAGTATATCCAGTCGGTAAATTTTTCTCTGAGCTAATTGGCGCAATACAATAACCTCTACCTCCACCGGTTAATGGACCCTGCCCTAATGGTCCTGTTCCATCAAAGCCTGGCATAATATCACCTCCTATTTTTTGTTTATTTCCAACATTTAAAATTAATAAATCTTATTTTTTTATTATGAACATAAATCCAAAATAATTATAATGGGCATATGTCCATAAGTCAAGTAGATTTCTTTATAAGGCATTGAATTGCTTCCAGATACTTTTTATATGAGGCAATATATCTGGAAATAAATAAATATTTTGTTTAATATGTATTACAGTTATTTTTCAGAAACCATAATCCAGTAATGGCAAGTTATAAGCAATACAATTATATAAGTTAATTTACAAGAGGCAAATAAATGGAATCTATTATTGAAGTTAAAAATTTAACAAAAGATTATGGAAATCTAATAGCCGTTGATAATATTTCATTCAGTATTAACAAGGGCGAAATTTTTGGTTTTTTAGGCCCAAACGCCGCTGGTAAAACAACCACAATAAATATTCTTACAGGAATGGCAAAGATTACTAGTGGCAAGATATTTTATAAAGACAATGATATAACCAATAAAATTAAAAAAATTCAAAAATATATAGGTGTTGTTCCTGATGAAAGCAATCTTTACGAAGAGCTTACCGGTTATGA
>VGAU01000130.1 GCA_016870675.1 Actinomycetota bacterium
AATTCATTTTATGCAATGCCTCCTCTATCATAAAAACATCTTCAACACCAAATTTAGATCTGGTAAGAAAAGCATTAACTATTTCCAAAAAAAACAAATCCGGAACTATGATTTCCAGATTATTTAATATCTTTTGCCTCTGTATTTCCAGAGCAATTTCCACATTATCTTCGGATTTGACACTGAACCATTTAACTGCGATTGATGCATCCAAAACTATTTCCATTTTTACTTACCTTTTTTCTCTAAATTCCCTTATCACTTCAGAAGCAGTTTTTCCGTCAGTAAAACCATTACTTTTTCCCCGCAGTTTTTCCATTGTTTTTGCTGCCCATTCCATATCTTTCTTTTTCTTTTCCAATTCCCTGTTTTTTTTGACACCGGTTATATATTGGGAAGCAGCCTCACGTATAAGCCAGCTCTTGGTGACCTTTTCACTAATGCAGAATTCATTGATTTCTTTTAAATTTTTTTCAGGAATGGTTATATTAATTTTTTTTGAAGGCATTTATCATCACCAATTATAAGTATAATTAATAAAGATTTATTGTCAACATCAATAAGATATATTTTTCCTTATGCTTTTTGTTGCTAAATTTTAGTCTATTTTATAATCAGAAAAAATTGTAAAATTTGTGGAATGATTATGTTATTTTATACCAAAATAAAGTATTATTTAGGTATTTAGTCAATATATTGAGGGAAAAAATCTTAAGAATAATCATAAGTAATCATAAAAATATAATTCAAGATTAAATTGTACAATATAAGTTTTCTTAAAATTTTAAAATAGATTTCTATTCACTGCTTTTTAGGAATAGGTGACATATAAGAAAAATTAATATTTAAAATCTCGCTCTTATATTAAACTATATGCTAAAAGAATATTATGCACATAGCTTAGAAGGTAGACCACAGAAAGAGTGGCAAAGACTTGAAGAACACTTAAGAAACGTCGCGCAACTTGCAAGACAGTCTGCCGATCCTTTTGGTGGCGGCGATTGGGCTTTTATTGCGGGATTTTTACATGATATTGGAAAGTGCTCACAAGAATTTCAGAATATGTTGATTAAAACTGCTGATAACAATACCAATACTGAAACAAAAATAGGACATCCAGATCATTCATCCGCTGGCGCACAAAAAGCCAATCAATTATATGCAAATGGCTTTGGTAAACTATTGGCTTATGCAATAGCCGGTCATCATTCCGGCTTACTCGACGGTAAATCAAATGAAGCCTGCCTGGCTGATAGACTAAAAAAAGTTATTCCCGAGCATTCTTCCTGCTTAAATAGCTTACTTGAATTTAATACTAATATTGGATCATTACCTTTTACTCCCGCCAAAGGAAATAATGAACGAATCGCCTTTCAACTGCAGCTTTTTATTCGAATTCTCTTTTCCTGTCTTGTTGATGCAGATTTCTTAGATACCGAAGCATTTATGAGTAAGAATAATTCCTTATTAAGAGGTAATTATCCTGAAATCTCTGAAATGGAATATAAATTAAATAAAAAATTGAATAAACTTTCTTCCGAGGCACCAGATACTCCAGTAAATAGATACCGTAAGGAAATTCTACAACAATGTATAGATGCCGCAGATAATTTGCCTGGATTGTTTTCTTTAACCGTTCCAACAGGTGGAGGCAAAACTTTTTCATCGATTGCTTTTGCAATTAAACATGCCCTAAAATATGGAATGAAAAGAATTATTTATGTGATTCCTTATACAAGTATAATTGAACAGAATGCTGATATTTTCAGAGAAGTATTTGGTAATAATACAGTTCTGGAACACCATAGCAATATCGAAATAAGCGAGGATAATTATAAATCTCAACTCGCAATAGAAAACTGGGATGCACCTTTAACAGTTACCACAAATGTACAGTTTTTTGAATCGCTTTTTCATAATAGGATTTCTAAATGCCGCAAAATACACAATATCGCTAACAGTGTTATTATTTTAGATGAAGCTCAAATGCTTCCTATTCCTTTATTAAAACCCTGCATAGAGGTCTTAAGGGAATTAACAAATTCTTATAAGACAACTATTATTTTATGCACCGCAACACAACCTGCTTTATTAAAAAATGAGGAGTTTGTAAATGGGTTAGAAAATGTACGAGAAATTATTTCTAACCCCGTAGAGCTATATAACAATTTTAAGAGAGTAGAGATAATTCGTTTACCAGAAGAAAAACACCAAAATATTGCTGATATTGAGATTTCAAAAATGATTATAGAACACAAGCAGGTCCTTTGTGTTGTTAATACCCGTCGACATGCGAGGGAACTTTACGAACAAATAGACGACAAAGAAGGTTTATATCATTTGAGTGCTTTAATGTGCCCCGTTCATCGTTCTGAAGTCATCAAAGAAATAAAAGATATTCTTAAGAGTAGTAAAAAATGCAGGGTTATCAGCACACAATTAATAGAAGCCGGTGTAGATATAGATTTTCCTGTGGTTTTTAGATCAGCTGCAGGTATTGATTCTATAGCTCAATCAGCCGGAAGATGCAACAGAGAAGGAAAATTGTCAAAAGGAAAGGTTTTTATTTTCTATCCTGAAAAAGTCCCACCGGTTGGATACTTACGTCAGGGTGTTGATGAAGCCAATGCAATAATAAGGAAATATGATGATTTATTATCAATAGAAGCAGTAAATGAATATTTTCGCAATTTATACTGGATAAATGAAGATAAATTGGATAAAGAAAAGATACTGGAAAAACTATTGGAAGGAGTTAATACGCTTGATTTCCCCTTCAGGGAAATAGCAAAACAATTCAAAATTATAGATAGTGATATGGAATCAATAATAATTCCATACAATGATGAAGCAAAAGAAATTATTAAACAACTGCGTTATGCCAAATTTACAAACAACCTCGCGCGTAGATCGCAGCGATTCAGTGTACAGGTTTATCCACAGATTCTAAAAAAATTAGAAGGAATATCAGTGGAGAGAATTCAAGATAATTTTCTTATCTTAACCAATGAAGATCTATATAAAAAAGATATCGGATTAAATTATGAGGACCCGGTATTCAGAGATATTGAAAATAATATTTGTTAGTAGTTGTACAGGAAGGAGTTAACTATGTTTGGAATCAAACTAAAAGTGTGGGGTGATTATGCGTGTTTTACAAGGCCTGAAATGAAAGCAGAAAGAGTAAGCTATGATGTTATAACACCTTCAGCAGCACGCGGGATATTAGAAGCAATTTACTGGAAACCTGCTATTCGCTGGATTATAGATAGAATTCACGTAATAAACCCTATTCGATTTGATAATATCCGACGTAATGAGCTTGGTGTTGAAGGTAGTTCTGGAACGAAAATACCTATCAATAAAGTTAAACGCGCTATTAAAAATAATACAAATGCCATTGAAATTTTTATAGAAGATGTTCGCCAGCAGCGCGCTGCAATGGTCTTGAGAGATGTACGTTATGTTATTGAAGCACATTTTGAAATTACTGGAAATGAGGATGATAACTCTGCAAAACACAAAAAAATGTTTGAACGAAGAGTAGAAAAAGGTCAGTGTGTGTACAGACCTTATTTTGGATGTAGGGAATTTCCTGTTAATTTCGAACTTATAAAAGATAAGATTCCCAAATCTGAATTAGAGGGAACTATTGACTTGGGGTGGATGCTTTACGATATTGATTTTGAAAACAATATGGAACCAAAGTTCTTCAGAGTACAGATGATTGATGGAGTTATTAATATTCCTCCCTTTAAGCGAGGAGGTGAATAATGATTATTCAGGCACCAGCTCTGAAGAATAAAAATTTCTCTCACCTTTAAAACCCCCGTTTTCTCCCATAAAATAGGGGTTTTTCACATCAGCTGGTAAATCAACAAAAATTATTTTTTCGCACTTAAAAGATTTGACAAATATATGAATTATAGATATATTATTCATATGAATAGATACAAAATGAAAATAAACACCGCCTGGCTTGAAAGAAAAAGGGGCTCCCTGATAAAAGAGCTGGCAAATATCGGCCCCTTTGTAGATGGAAGCATAGCAAAGGTTAAAAGAAGGTGTGGAAACAAAAACTGCAAATGCTACCTAAAGGGAGAAAAACATGAGAGCTACTATCTTATGTATAAGGAAAAGGGGGTGACAAAGGCTGTATATATACCGGTTGATATGGAGGAGGAAGTAAGAGAGTGGAATGATAATTACAAAAAGTTAAAAGAGATAGTAGCAGAGATAACAAAGGCAAATAAAGAAATAATAAGAAGGTATGTGAAAGAAAAAAAGCTAAAGAAAGGAAGAGGATGAGTGGAGATGTCTTTTTTAAGACCGTTACCCATTTTTATATCCATTCCTTTCGCTTCGCTCAAGGCACAAAACGGGATGAAAAACCGTTGTCCTTAATCCTTTTTTCTTTTATAAATGTATTGCCAATTTGATTTTCTTTCAGACTTTCCCCAAACTAACAAAATGGCTTGCACTAGTAGATGATCCCAGAAATAAAAACAAGATAACATATGCTCCCAGTCATCTATTGTGGCTGGGTATCTTTTTATTCCTGCTGCGCCTGGGATCAAAAAGGAAGATAAAATATAGGCTCTCAACAGAAGAGTTTTTAGAAAATCTTAACAAGCTTTGCTCAGGATATAACCAAAACGTGGCTCACCATGATACCGTGGAATATTTTCTTCAAAAGTTGCAGCCAGAAGAACCGTGCGTCGTGCGCCAGAAGATGATAAATAGACTCATAAGGATGAAAGCTTTAGAAAAGTACAGGCTCCTGGGAGAATATTATATGATCGCTGTGGACGGTACTGGCCATCTTGTATATAAAGAGAGGCACTGTCCCCACTGCCTTACTAAGGAAAAGGACGGGAAAATACTTTACTACTATCATAATGTACTGGAGGCAAAGATAGTAACCGGTACCGGCCTTGCCCTGTCTGTAGAGACAGAATTTATCCTAAATAGCGACGGAAAAAGCAAGCAGGACTGTGAGCTTGCCGTATTCTATAGGATGGCAAAAAGACTAAAGAAGAGATTCCCCCAGCTTAAAATATGCCTTCTGCTTGACTCCCTTTATGCAGCTGCTCCAGTAATGGATATAGCAGAGAAATACAATTGGAAATATATTACAGTTTTTAAAGAAGGTTCAATGCCTGAAAGGTATGATGAATTTAGAAGGCTTAAAAAACTATGTCCGAAAAATGTTATAGAGATAAAAGATGATAAATTAGTCCAGAAATACAGCTGGGTAAATGAAATTGACCATAAGGGAAACTTTTTTGATGTTATTGAGCTTATCGAGACAGCTCCGGATAAAAAAACAAGATTCGTATGGATGACCAATCTTAAAGTAGGCAAAAATAATATTATCAAAATAGCCAAAGGAGGAAGGCTAAGATGGAAGATTGAAAATGAGGGCTCCGGTGTCCAGAAAAATAGGGGATTTAACCTGGAACATCCATACAGTCAAAATGAAACGGCAATAAAAAACTTTTACCTGCTCCTTCAGATTGCCTATATAATCTCTTAACTTATGGAAAAAGGGAGCCTGCTAAATGATAAAGTTTTAAAGGAATTTGGCAGCGTTACCGGATTATTTGAACAGCTTTTAGAAGACCTAAGAACCAAATTTATTAAGTCTTGCTTTTCAAACAAACCGATACAGATACGGCTT
>VGAU01000131.1 GCA_016870675.1 Actinomycetota bacterium
GAATTAATAATGAAAAATGGTTTTTGTTTAACAGGATATTAATGGTTTTTAATTTTTAAGCTTCTTAAATTATAATACCAGAAATAATCTAGAAGGGATCAGTGGGAAAGTAGTGGGTTTATATATAGGTTATGATATAGGGTCAATTAGTGTCAACAGGGCGATTATAAATGAAAAAAAAGAAATAGTGGAAATCCTGCCATATACAAGACACTTTGGAGAACCTGTAAAATCAGTGAAAAAAGATATTGAATCAATGTATAAAGGCGGTTATAAAGATAGAATAACCGGTATTTGTTTTACCGGTTCAGGAGGCAAAGAAATTGCATCCTTGCTTGGTCTTGATTTTATTAACGAAATAGAAGCCATAATCAGTGCTATAAAATTTTTATACCGGAATGCAAAAACTGTTATAGAAATTGGCGGCCAGGATTCCAAATTTATCGATCTTGCCTATGGTGATTATGCAATGAATGAGTTATGTGCGGCAGGCACAGGCTCATTTCTTGACCAGCAGGCTTCAAGGTTTGACCTGACTATAGAAGAATTTACCAGGTTAGCATTAAAGTCAAAAAATCCATCAACCATTGCCGGCAGATGCAGCGTGTTTGCAAAAACAGATATGATACATCTCCAGCAGGAAGCAGCAAGCGATGAGAATATTATTCTTGGTTTATGTTACGCAATGGCAAGAAGTTTTAAATCGGGGATTGTAAAGGGTAAAAAATTTGTACCCCCCATAATTTTCTGTGGTGGGGTATCTTTTAACGAAGCCATGATCAAGGCCTTTGAAGATACGTTGGGGGAAAAAGTATTAATCCCAGAGCACAGGGCATCCATAGGGGCTATTGGGGCTGCATTAAGTTTAAGCTCAAAGGTAATGGTAGAGGATTTAAATATTTCCGGATTAGCAGATAAATTAGATGAATATCTTAGAAATTTTAAATATAAGAGAGAAACATTTGCTCCTCTGGCTCTGGCTAAATCCAAACTGCCTTCTAAAAAAACTCTTAAATATAGTTTTGGCAATAAGAAAGTTGACGCCTATATTGGTATAGATGTCGGTTCAATAAGCACTAACGTTGTGGCTATAGATGAAAACAAAAAACTTATTGAAAAATGTTACCTGCGGACAGCAGGAAGGCCAATAGAGGCGGTAAGAAAGGGAATTGAGATTATTGGCAGTAAAGTCGGAGATAGAATCAATGTTAAAGGTGTGGGTACCACAGGTTCCGGAAGGTATTTAATAGGGGATTTTGTAGGTGCGGATATGGTAATAAATGAAATAACCGCCCAGGCAACAGCGGCGGCTGATATTGACAGCCTGGTTGATACTATCTTTGAAATTGGCGGTCAGGATTCAAAATTTATATCACTGGAAAATGGTGTGGTGGTTGATTTTGAGATGAATAAAGTTTGTGCTGCTGGTACCGGTTCCTTTCTTGAAGAGCAGGCTGAAAGATTTGATATAAAAATAGAGGATTTCGGGGATATAGCATTGAAAGCAGAGAGTCCGTTAAATCTGGGAGAGCGCTGCACAGTTTTTATGGAAACCAATGTTTATTCACATTATCAGAAAGGCGCCAGCATTGAAGATATCCTGGCCGGTCTTGCTTATTCTATTACCATGAATTATATAAACCGGGTAGTTGGAAGAAAGAAAATAGGTAAAAAGATTTTCTTCCAGGGTGCGGTTGCGTTCAACAGGTCAGTTATAGCTGCTTTTGAAAATTATCTGGGCAAAGAAGTAATTGTACCGGAAAACCATGAAGTAACCGGGGCAATAGGGACAGCAATTATAGTGCTTAAAAATTCCCCCCAAAAGACAAAATTCAGAGGATTTGAAAATATATCTAAAATAAGCTACTCTCATAGTTCTTTTGAATGCAAGGGTTGCCCGAACAGGTGTGAGATAAAAAAGATTTCCATTAAAGGGCAGCCTTCATTATTTTATGGCGGCAGATGTGAAAAGTATGAAAAGGGAGACTCAAAAAGTACCGATATTCCGGATTATTTTGCTGAACGTGAAAACTTCCTTTTGAATTCCTACGAACCTAAAGACAATAAAGGAGCGAAAAAAGTTGGTATGCCCTATTCTATGCTTACACATGAATTCTATCCTTTCTGGAATGCATTCTTTTCAGAGCTGGGTTTTGATTTTATCCTGTCAGATAAGACCAATAAAAAGATAATCAATGATGGGCTCCAGTGTTCTGTAGCTGAAACTTGTTTCCCAATGAAGACCACTCTCGGACATGTGCAGAATCTTTTGGAGAAGGGAGTTGATTACCTATTCTTGCCAACTACCAGAGATATGCCTACCAAAGAAAAAAATATTAAAGGGGACAGGACTGGAAGTTATCCCTGTCCTTTTATCCAGGGGGCCTGGTCAATTGTGAAATCTGCCATAGATACAGGAGAAGTTAAGATACTTGCTCCTATTTTTAATTTCAGTTTTGGAGAATATATAAAAGAAAAACAGTTGACCAGATTGGGTAAAGAGCTTGGAAAAGACAGGAGGTCAATAAGAAAAGCTATAAAGGAGGCTTATCTTGCCCAGAATAAATTTCACTCATCTGTTAAAAAAAGAGGGGAAGAGGTGCTTGGCAGCCTGAAAGATGACGAGATTGCAATTGTTGTAACCAGCAGATCATATAATAGTTGTGACAGGGCAATCAGCATGGATGTTCCCAGAAAACTAAGGGAACTTGGCTTTAAAGTAATTCCGCTTGATTACCTTTCTGTGGACTCTATTGACATTTCAGAAGAATGGCCAAACCTATACTGGGAATTCGGGGATAGAATTATGAGCGCGGCTAAGATAATTAATAAAGACAGGAGGCTTTTCCCGGTTTATATTACTAATTTTGGCTGTGGTCCTGATTCTTTCATACTCCAGTATTTTGAGAGGGAGATGGACAGACCATTTTTAAAACTGGAGGTAGACGAGCATTCTGCAGGAGCTGGTGTCATAACTAGATGCGAAGCATTTATAGATTCCCTGATGAATGTAAAAAATATGAAAGATTTTTCACAGGCCCAAACAAAAACTAAAGGAAAGGATGCTGTTTTTAAGAAAAGCCAGGGCAGGGTAATATATATCCCTTATATGGGTGACGGTGCTGTTGTTCTGAAATCTGCTTTCAGGTCAGAAGGAATTAATGCTGAGATGCTATATTCTGATGACGAGACACTTAAACTGGGCAGAAGATATACGCTGGGGAAGGAATGTTATCCATTTATTATAACCACCGGAGATATTATAAAGACATTAAGAAATAACGACCCCCGAAAAGTAGCTTTCCTGATGCCCCAGACATATGGGCCCTGCAGGTTTGGGCAGTATAATAAAATGCAAAAAATAATAATTAAGGAGTTGGGGTACGAAGATGTGCCCATTATTGCGCCTGGCGCTCCTGAAGGCAACCAGTTTTACAGGGAGTATGATATGCAGGGGTTAAAGGGATTCATACTGCTTATGAAAGCAATGTGTGGTATTTTTACTGTAGACTACCTGAATAAAATGCTCCGGCAAACAAGGCCTTATGAGATAGAAAAAGGAAAAACAAATAAAGTTTATGAAAAATATATAGAAGATGTATGCCAGTCTGTAGAAAATGATCCTATGTCTAAAATGCTGGACAGGATGGTCAGTATTTTAAGAGATGCCAGAAGAGATTTTGAGAATATACCAATTAAAAAAACAGATAAACCACGGGTAGGCATAGTGGGTGAAATATTTGTCAGGAATCATCCTTATAGCAATAATGAGATTATAAAGAGAGTTGAAGCACAGGGTGGAGAGGTGGAGATCCCTTCATTTGGAGAGTGGCCGTATCATACTACTGCTACCAGAAAAATAGATATTATAACCAAACAGACTGATATTTATTATAAGATTATAAAATCATTTAGTATTAATGGTAACAAAAGCGGAAATAGAATTGGTTGCCGGGAACTGGCTGAGCTTACCGGTGATTTTGTAAGAGGAACAGGGTTTTATATCGTAAATAGGATTATTAATAAATTACTGGAAAATTGCCACCACAAACTGGAAAAACCGCTAAAGGGTTTCTTGAGAGAAGATAAAGAAGCCGGCATTTATGATATCTGGGACAATGCCGAACCTTACATAATCAAGTGGTTCGGAGAGGCAGCTCTGAGTATTGGAAAGTCAGTATACTGGATTAAAAATGGTGCTGATGGGATTATAAATGTATTTCCCTTTACCTGTATTCCCGGGAATATTGTTAATGCAATCTCAAAGAGAATTAGAGAAGAGTACAAGATACCCTGGCTGAATCTTGCCTTCGATGGACTGGAGCAGGAAACAACTGAAACCCGTCTGGAAGCCTTTATGTATCAGGCAAAGCAATATATGAAGAACAAGAAATAGCAAAACTAAAGATTCCTATTATTGGGATGGAATAAATAAGTTTCTAAGTTAAAGACTTTAATATTTTCTACTGTCTAATTTACCCAACTCATCAATTGGTTGTAAGAATAGACCAAAATAAAAATTTGATATAATATTAACTAATAAATTAGGGACTGGTACAATGAGGTTGAAAAAGCAGTACAATCAGGGTGAAAAATGACAAAAGCATGAAAAAGAGACTATTGAATTAATAACTCTTGTTTATCGCGCAAATAGCCGCCATGATAAACAGTCAACTCTTCAAACAGCACGGGAGCATATTGGAGTAATTCGTTTATTTGTAACTTTGCAATCCTATATAAGTCTGAATATTATGTTAAAGTATTACATTATTTAAAGGTAAGAGAAATAATTATTGACGTACCTTAATTTATATGATATATATTTTACAGAAAGGGGGAACAAGATATGGTTAACACAGTTGTAACTACAAAGGGACAAATTGTAATACCTTCAAAAATTCGCCGAAAATATAATATAAAAAGAGGAACAAAGCTATACATTGAAGAGAGAGGCGATGAGTTGGTTCTTAAACCTGTTACACAAGAATATTTTGAAAAAATAGCCGGTGTTTTACAGACCAAGGGGAAATTATCAAGAGCACTCCTTGAAGAGCGTTCAAAAGATAAAGAAAGAGAGACTTAAACTATGACAAGAATCCTTGATGCGCATGGCCTATTAGTTTTTTTAGAGAAAGAGGCTGGCTTTGAGAAGGTTGGATCATTTTTTATTAATGCAGTAGAGAAAAATAATAATTTACTAATGACATCGGTAAATTATGGAGAGGTCTACTATATTATTCTACGGGAGTGTGGACAAGAAAAATTAAATGAAATTGAAAAAATAATCACAACCCTGCCAATTGATATTATTAATGTTGATGTACAGCTTGCTAGAGAAGCAGCTCGCTTTAAAGCTACTAAAAAAATATCCTATGCTGATTGTTTTACCGCTGCCTTAGCAAAACTTAATAAAGGAGAAATTATAACCGGTGATAAAGAATTTAAAACCTTAGAAGATAAGGTAAAGATTTTGTGGCTAATTTAGATTTATTATTGAAATTGGTAAAAACTGAAGACTGGATTAAAAATGGTGCTGATGGGATTATAAATGTATTTCCCTTTACCTGTATTCCCGGGAATATTGTTAATGCAATCTCAAAGAGAATTAGAGAAGAGTACAAGATA
>VGAU01000132.1 GCA_016870675.1 Actinomycetota bacterium
TTTTGCCTTACTGTACTGCTCTATAAGACCGTAAACCGTATATCTTCCAATGCCATCTATCACATCACCGGCTTTCAGGTCCTTCTTTGCTATAGCTATAACCTCAGATATCAAGCCGCAGTCAGGAACTATTGTAGGCTCACCATAAAAATAAGCTCTTGCAATGGATAAAGGAGTTTCAATACTGGTAAGATGATAGGGTCTGTAAAGCAGATAATATGGTCCGCTTCCCAGCATTAGATATTCAAGGTCAGCCCGTATCATTTTATTTTCAGTGGTATAGACTAGAAATACACCCGGAGCAAGATCTCCAATTACAAAATCCACCACTCCTTTTCTGGACAGTATCCCGCCATCTTTTTTTAACCTGAATACATTCAGTAAGTCTTTTATATCAGCTCTAGGTCCATGCATACCCCTGCAATCCGGAACCAGACCGGTTGA
Source organism: Actinomycetota bacterium (assembly GCA_016870675.1). Lineage (GTDB taxonomy): Bacteria > Actinomycetota > Humimicrobiia > Humimicrobiales > Humimicrobiaceae > Hydromicrobium. The sequence continues at coordinate 445 of VGAU01000132.1, forward strand.
ATTGGAAAGGCACGCCATCTCTATCATTGATTTTGTGCCGTCCACAAAGGAAGTCATCATTTGTGCGCTTGAACCCTTGCTTTCGGCATAATCCTTAAGTGTAGTCGGATTTGCGTATCTATCCAGGGGATTATTTTTCCCTTTCCCCGCCGCAATAACCTCAAGTCCAAGTGCATCTGCAAAATCATATAGCTCTTTTAGCGCAGCCGGTTCATCTCCTGCTGAAACTGTATACACCACTCCAGCCTCATCCGCCATCTTTTTAATCAGTGGTCCAATTGTTACATCTGCCTCTACATTCAAGGCTACTATATGTTTTTTACACGATATTGCATTGGATGCTATATATGCTCCGGCTTCAGGACTGCCCGTTGCATCTACTATTACATCCACATCATTAAGAACAAACAATATCGCAAGGTCATCTGCCACTATAAGCTTATCCTCTCCTGCCAGCTGGTTTAATCTTTCCTTTATGCTGATATCTAAGCTGCCATCTTTGCTGTATCCTATGGTGATCCTGCTTATTTTATTATTTTCTAAATTTATCTTATTCTTGCTTTCAACCAGCACCATCTCATCGTAACCAATGTCCAGCTCTTTCAGGATACCGGTAATTCTACCTATATCCCGGTTTGCCACTGCAAGAACCTGCATGCCATCCAGTTCCCTTATATGTGACACCAGGCTCCTTCCCATCTGACCCACTCCGGCTATGGCAACTTTTATGGATTTCCCCTTGCTTGCAAGGCTTTTCAGTTTTTTATTAAGGCCAAGCACGAACTCCTCCTAAAAAAGAAAAAAAAATCTAAAGGCAAACAGAAGTAATTATATTACAATCTAATTTATCAATAAACTATAAATTGAGGTGAACCTCTCCAGTTAGACACATTGTATACTAAAGTTTCTTAAGTTAATTTTGTGTCCAGTTTTTGGGGTTCATATCAATCTGCAATTTAATTATTATATTTATAAGTTATATAGTGTTAAAGTATAGTAGAGGAAAAATTAATTTATAATTTGCTTTATTGTTAATAAATTTACTAAAAGATTTTTTAATATTGTGAAGGATAAATTAAAAATACTTATTACTGTAGAGTGTTATCCACCAGTTATTAATGGCTCCGGAATTGCTACCATGAGAATAGCAACTGGTTTAGCCAAAAGAGGTCACCAGGTAGTAATAGCTTGCCCCGGTAAAAGCATCAAACCTAAAATAAATATAGAATCAAATGTTACCGTTCATAGAGTTAGGTCATTGCCAGTACCAAAAATATCCCATCAAGGTTTTAGTTTTTCAGTCTTTCCCAGAAATTATATAAAACATATCTTTAAAGAATTTAAACCTAATATAGTCCATATTGCTGATCACTTTTTCATATCCAGTGCAGCTGTTTCATTAGCTAAAAAAAATAAAATAAAAGTTGTGGGGACTAATTATTTCACCCCATATAATGCGATCGACAATTTAATAATAAAAAAGAACTCACTCTTATATAGAATTTTAGAGAAAATATTTTGGCATTATTTTTTAAACATATTCAATAATATAGATGTTGTAACTACACCGACAGCAGCTGCCAAAAAAATTATTCAAGATGTTGGGTTAAAAAAACAAGTAAATGTTATTTCATGTGGACTTGATATAGAAAAATTCAAAAAAAATAAACCTGGCAATGAAATTTTTTATAAATATAAAATCAATACAAATAAAATTATTTTTCTATCTGCCAGCAGGTTGGATAGAGAAAAAAGGGTGGATGTACTATTAGAAGCCTTATCTATGCTAAAAGACAAAATAGACTTTCAATTTATAATAACTGGAAGAGGTATTGATAAGGAAAATTTAGAAAAAGTCACTTTAAAGAAGAATTTAACTGATAGAGTAGTATTTACTGATTTTGTTCCTGATTCAGAACTGGAGAACCTGTATTCATTAAGTGATATCTTTCTAACTGCAAGTGAAGTGGAGCTGCAGGGGCTGTCCATTATGGAGGCAATGGCTTCAGGACTTCCTGTTGTAGCAGCAAACTCAATGGCAATACCAGAACTAGTTAAAGATGGTATTAATGGTTATCTTTTTGAACCAGGCAATGCAACAGATGCAAGTGAAAAAATATTGCAGCTTGCAAGTTATAAAAAATTAAGAGAATATATGTCATTAAATAGCCTGAGATTAATAAAGGAACATGATTTAGAGGTTACTCTTTTTAAATTTGAAGAAATATATTATGAACATATATCAGAAATATCAAAAGTTAACAAAACTTAACCATAAGTAAATCCTTTAAGAGCTCCTTTCCACCCGCCTTTTTATCTCCTTATAGATCGCCTCCAGTGCACTGCCTGCCTTTTCATTCCAGGTGGTATATGCCCTCCGGTCATAATAAGTCCTTTCCCTGTTTATAATGATATACCTTTTTGCCATAGCCGGTAGACTATTTACCGGAGTTACCTCCAGACTAGAACCTATAACCAGAAGGAGATCGCAACCTTCAACCTCTGCAGTTGCCTCCATAAAACATTCTGGAAGCTCATCGCCAAAAAGAACGACATCCGGCCTTAATGTCCCCCCACAGCTGTCACACACTGGAGGTACAATCCCGCTTCTGACCTTCTCAGCCAAAAGATCAAAATCAGTCTTTTCCCCGCAGGACATACAGTATCCTCCCCTTAAATTTCCATGGACTTCATAGACCTTTTCTGAGCCTGCTTTCAGGTGCAGCCCATCAATGTTCTGGGTAATCACGCAGGACAGGTATCCTTCTTTTTCCATTTCTGCAAGGATATAATGTGCACTGTTAGGCTTTGCGCTCTTTATTTCCTTAAAAAATTTCAGCATTGCCACTGCCTGCTTATAAAAGCCTTCAGGATTGCCATACAGCATGCCGCTGGTCATAACTCCAGGGTCAAATTTTGACCATATACCTCCGGGGCTCCTGAAATCAGGTATTCCGCTTTCCGTTGATATCCCTGCGCCGGTCAGCACTACAGTCTTGCCGCTTTCCAGGATTGCTTCTGCTATTTTTACCGGTTTTTTTGTATCCATTGTCCTTAACATCTAAACACCGTAATATTTATTTTAATTTAATAAGTTGAAAATAGTAAATAGTATTCTTCCATGTTAAAATTTTTAACTATATAAATTTACTTAAAAGGTAATAAATCTATGAAAAGATTACTTGAACTTCCGCACAGAGTTTGTGAATCTACATGCTATATAAACGGACTTGAAGACATACTGGAATGGAAGGGAGTAAAGTATCCCTATTACCTTCTATCTGTACTGGGCGGAATAGGTGAATTTACATATCTTAAATTTAAAATTGCAGATCCTCCTTGCATGGTTTACTGGGGCGCTAACCCAAAATATTTACTTAATGACCTTGAAAATATAATCGGATTTAAACAGATAATAATGGAAAACAGGGTTTTTAAGAACACCTTTCCCAGAATAAGACAGTACATTGATAACGGCCAGCCAGTTGTTGCAGGCGCACTTGATATGTACTACTTGCATTATTACAGGGATATATACAAAAAACAGCATATCCCAATTCATTATATCCTTATAGTTGGCTATGATGACAAAAAAGAGGAAGTTTACATCCACGACTGCACATTTGATGGTATCCAGAATATATCTTACGAAGAATTCGAGAAATCTTTAAATGTAAATGTGGCAGGGATGAGTAAGAAAAATACAATAAGAGCATTCATCCTGCCGGATAAACTGCCTTCCGAGCTTGATGCTGCAAAAAAAGGCTTCAATCTTAGGACAGAAAAAATGCTAAATCCACCTATCAGCATGCTTGGAATACCGGCAATGAAAAAACTTTCAAAAGAGATTTTTAACTGGGAAAATGAGAAATGCTTTGACCATCTGGTAACTTATGCAACCATTCCTCCTCATCTGCCGGAAACATTTGAAAACAGCAATGGCATGAGGTTCTGGAAATCAAGAGTCCTAAATGAGCTCGGGACAAAATATGAAATGGATAACTGGGTAAAGGCATCAGAATTATTTAACCAGTCAGGAAAGCTGATAATTGATATCTGCAAGGCTGCTATGAATAGAGACAGAAAAGCTATCTCAGATTTACTCTTAAAAGTTGCAGATATTGAAGAGAGGGCTTATGGGTTTGTTAAGACAAAGTGATAATAATTACATTTAATTAACCTGGAAAAGTTTTCTTAAGTATTTTTAGAAAATTAGTTTAAAAAAGAAATTGGAGTTAGCCTGTAAGCCGAGCACTATTTTGAATAGGATATAATTTCTTAATTTGTGTTGAAAAAGCAGGTAAAAACTAATATGAGAAATTATATTGATAGCTTTCTTAGCTACATGAAAACCGAAAAAATCGCCTCCCCTTCTACAATTTACGGCTACAGAAAAGAGGTCGGAAAATTTATTGATTACATAAATCTTGAAAATATTACTGATGTAAACTTAATTAGTACAAGTACCATACGGCAGTATTTCTACTATGCCAGGGAAAGCAGGGGCTTATGCCAGAGCTCCATATCAAAAATAATTGCCACTATAAAAAGCTTTTTTAATTATCTCGAAGAAGAGGAGATAATAGTAAAGAATCCGGCAAGGAAAATAAGGGTCCCTAAAAAGATATATAAAATCCCTTCTGTAATGTCAAAGTATGAGGTGGATTTAATCATTAGGTCGGTAGATTTTGCGCCCTTAAGGTGCAAAAAAAATAATACAAGAGATAAGCTTATACTGTCGCTTCTCTACTATACCGGTATAAGGAAAAGTGAACTTCTTAATTTAAACTGGACTGATATTAATCTTTCTAAAAGCAGTGTTATTATAAGGCGAGGCAAGGGTGGAAAGGACAGGTTAATCCCCCTTCATAAAAAGGTTACAGAGCTGCTTGATAAATACCTTGATGAAAGGCTTCCACTTGAAACAGATGCATTACTAATTGGTGAGCAGGGAAAAAGGTTGTGCAAAGGCAGCTTTACATATCTACTGAACATGTATCTTTGCCTCTCAGGTCTAAAGAAGAAAGGATATACTGCACACAGCTTCAGGCAATATGGTGAGTAAAGTAAAATGGTGAGTGAATCAGTTTTTAGTGTGGTTTTACCCTGTATTTGTATAAATCACTCACCATTTTAACTACCTCATTTTTTACAGAGAGAGTTTAAAAATATCATC
>VGAU01000133.1 GCA_016870675.1 Actinomycetota bacterium
ATTGCTGGGGTATGTCAACAGCATCGCTGGTTCCTGATATCGGAATAATGGCTTCCGATGATCTGGTGGCAATAGAGAAGGCTTCTCTGGATGCCATAAAAGCTGAAAATCTACTTCCTGATTCACTCCCGGAAGGAAGGGAACTCCGGGAAGGAAAACACCTCTTTGAAAAGATCTGGGGGAAAGATCCTTACGGCCAGATAAGTGAGCTTGAGAAGATTGGACTCGGAAACAGAAATTATACAATTGAAGAAATTGAGTAAAAAACTGCTATAATCACTTATCTAACTATTATAATTTAAATTAAATTTTTAAACTTATTAAAAAACGGATCAGATTTTAACTAGAGTAATGATTTTTTTATAAAATCTGTTATTATATTGTTTGCCGCAAATACGGAGAGGTGCTTGAGTGGTCGAAAAGGGCCGCCTGCTAAGCGGTTAGGCGGGTGTAAGCCTGTCTCGAGGGTTCGAATCCCTCCCTCTCCGCCATGAAGATACTTCTTTTTGCAAAGATTTAATATAGTTAAGCTGTGTAAAATATGTCATTGGTGCATATTTTACGGGATTCGAAAAGACGGACTGAGTCGAAGACGAGGGAGTCTGCGTTTACGTGAGCGAACGAAGTGAGACGGAAGAACGAATCCCTCCCTCTCCGCCAATCTGAGAATGAAGTGATTTGTGCAAATACAAATCTTCTGTTTTTAAAGTAAAGTTTTTAATATCTTAAGTGCTTAGTAATAGGTTTTGTATATGCTTGCACAACGAAATTTGTTAGAATTAAAATGATTAGGTAATGATTGTTAAAATTTAATATAACTTCGTATAATATGCAAGAAAAGATTAGATTTGTGAAAACAATTCGCATAAAAATGAGTTATATGAAATCGTGGACTTCGAGTGTGAATACGATAAAATATAAAAGGTCGAAGTTTATAACTAAAATGAAAGGAAGTAAAAGCCATGAAAAAGACAATTGAAAATCTAACAGAAGCCTTTATTGGCGAAAGTCAGGCAAGGAACAGATACACTTTCTATTCCAAGGTTGCTAAAAAAGAGGGGTTTGAACAGATTGCCGAGATTTTTCTCATCACGGCAGAAAACGAGAAAGAACATGCAAGTTGGTTGTTTAAGTTAATTAACGAATTGAAAAAGAAGAGCAATGAAAACCTGGATGAGATTAAAGTCGAAGCAGCAGCTCCAACAATACTTGAGACCACATCTGAGAATTTAAGAGCAGCAATTGCTGGAGAAAATTATGAATATACAAAAATGTATCCAGAGTTTGCGGATGTTGCTGGAAAGGAAGGCTTTCCTGAAATTGCCAAAAGATTAAGAGCAATCGCAATAGCAGAAAAACATCATGAAGAAAGATACAAGAAACTTTTAAAAGAAGTTGAAGCGGGAACAGTATTCAAAAAAGAAAAAGAAGTATGGTGGGTTTGCAGGGAATGTGGATATGTCCATTTTGGAACTGAGCCTCCAGAAAAATGTCCATCTTGTGACCACGAAAGAAGTTTCTATCAGATTAAGTGCGAGGAATACTAAATAAGGTAATTGACTTTTGTTATATGAAAGGTCTAACAATGAATATAGCACCTCAACTTTTTCATAAGATTAGTTATGGATTGTACATAATTGCTTCAAAAAAAGATAGAAAATTCAACGGACAAATCGCTAATACAGTATTTCAGTTGACCTCAGAACCGATAAAAATAGCAGTTTCTATAAACAAGCAAAATCTAACACATGAATTCATCAAGCAGAGTAGAATCTTTTCTGTATCAATTTTATCAAAAGAAACACCAATGAAATTCATAGGACATTTTGGTTTTAAATCGGGTAGGGAGGTGGATAAGTTTAAGGACATAAATTATAAACTTGGTATAAATGGTGCTCCCATAGTTCTGGATAATTGCCTGGGTTATTTAGAAGCAAAGGTTATAGGTGAGATAGATATTGGGACTCATACTCTTTTTATTGGGGAAGTAGTTGCTGCAGAAATCATGAGAGATATAGAACCAATAACTTACGATTACTATCACAAAGTAAAAGGGGGTAAAACCCCAATGACAGCACCAACATATATCAAAGAAGAAAAGGAAGTAAAGAAAATGGATAAATATGTATGCACAGTTTGTGGGTATGTATATGACCCAAAAGTTGGAGACCCAGATTCTGGAATAAAGCCAGGAACACCTTTTGAGGAACTTCCTGATAACTGGACCTGCCCTGTATGTGGAGCAAGTAAAGATGCATTTAAAAGGGAGGAATAAAATGGCGATTAGAGAAATAAAGGGCGGAGTGTTTTCTATAGGTGTGATAGACTGGGATAGGAGGATATTCGATGAACTTATTCCACTGCCTAACGGCACGAGTTATAATGCCTATCTGATTAAAGGCAGAGAAAAAACAGCGCTTATAGATACAGTTGACCCAACCAAAGAATATGAACTCCTGGCAAATCTTCAAAAACTCGGAGTGGAGAATATAGATTATGTCATTTCAAATCATGCAGAACAAGACCATTCCGGAACTATACCAAAAATCCTTGAACTATATCCAGATGCCAGGGTTGTTACTAATGAGAAATGTAAAGAGTTTCTGATAGAACTGCTCTTGATACAAGAAGAAAAGTTCTTAGTAATAAAAGATGGGGAAACATTGCCTTTAGGAGGTAAGACATTAGAGTTCATAATAGCGCCATGGGTTCACTGGCCAGAGACAATGCTAACTTATCTAAAAGAGGACAAAATACTTTTTCCTTGTGATCTCTTCGGGTCGCACTTAGCGACAAGCGATCTCTACGCAATAGAAGAATGTATGGTATATACTTCAGCCAAAAAGTATTACGCAGAAATCATGATGCCCTTCAGAACGAGTATAAAGAAACACATGGAAAGGATAGACGGGATAGATGTTGATCTTATAGCACCCAGCCATGGGCCAGTCTACCATAAACCTAAGTTTATCTTGGATGCATATGAGGACTGGGTATCAGACAATGTAAAGAACGAAGTAATAATTCCTTATGTCTCAATGCATGGAAGCACAGAGAAAATGGTAGACTATTTTATACATGCACTAATGGAGAGGAATATAATAGTGAAACCTTTTAACATTACAAAAACAGATATTGGAGAACTGGCAATGGCACTTGTAGATGCTGCTACTGTTGTAATTGCATCACCTACTGTACTGGCTGGTCCTCATCCTTCTGTTGTTTATGCCGCATACCTTGTAAACGCCTTAAGGCCAAAAACCAAATTTGTATCTGTAATTGGCTCTTACGGTTGGGGTGGAAAAATGGTGGAGTTTCTTACAGAAACACTGACCAATCTTAAATCAGATGTCCTTGAACCAGTTGTTATAAAAGGTTATCCAAAGCCAGAAGATTTTAAAGAATTGGAAAGGTTAGCGGATAAGATCTTTATGAAGCATAAAGAGCAGAATGTTTTTAAATAGGAGGTGTAGGATAACAGAACAAAAACAAATTTATAAGTGTAATATCTGTGGCAATATCGTTGAGGTTTTGTATGCAGGAGGAGGACAACTCGTCTGTTGCGGACAGCCGATGGATTTACTTAAAGAAAAGATAGAAGATGTTGGTAAGGAAAAACATGTTCCAGTGATCGAAAAAACAGAAACCGGAATAAGAGTAAAAATTGGCTCTGTGTCTCACCCGATGGAAGAAAAGCATTATATTGAATGGATTGAGATAATCACTGATGGAGCATCTTATAGAAAATTCTTAAAGCCTGGAGACAATCCAGAAGCAGAATTTTGTATCAAAGCAGAAAAGATTGAAGCAAGAGAATACTGTAATCTTCATGGTTTGTGGAAATCATAAATGACACCGGTTTCCAAACCTCATAATCACAGGTACCCTACCGTGCCCAACGATAACTTTCTGTTTGCTACCGGTATTTATAGTCTTATCTTACTAATAAAACATTGGAAGATTAAAAATAAACGTACTAATTCAGGTTGAGTTACCTACATACTAAATTTCGCATAACAGCATGTTACCGGCTCCATATAGATGAATTGTTATACACAATTGGTTATAAATATATAAAAGATAAACAGGTACTGATATAAATTTTCCTTGTGTCAAATTCATCTAACCAATAAAATATAAAAATATATTGCTAAGTGGCTGTCTTATAATTCTGGCAAAGCGATATAATTCAAAAAAAGTACTGACAGACAGCAGGGGGAAACTTAACAATATATTATAAGATATTATGTCTCTAGAAGTTCAAATAACCATAATTGGCGGGGGAGTTATAGGCTGTGCGGTGGCTTATGAACTTTCCAGAGATTCCGGCAAGGATATAGTGGTAGTTGAGAAAAATAGACAGATTAAAGGCGAAAATCAGTCTTCCAGAAATTCAGGAGTAATACACGCAGGAATTTATTATCCTAAAAAAGTGGGACCTCTTAAGGCAAAGCTGTGCGTAGAGGGAAATGAAATGCTTTACCGGTTTTGTGCCGAAAATAATATTCCTCATAAAAAAACTGGGAAACTTATGGTGGCCACTGACCTGCTGGAAGAAGAATATCTTGAAGATGTTTATAGAACAGCTGTAGAAAATCAGGTTCCAGGAATTGAGATGATTGATGGCAATAAGGTGGCCCAGTATGAGCCCAATGTTAAGGCAGTTTCTGCCCTGTATGTACCGACTTCCGGAATTATTGAGTCTACCAGTCTGGTGGATAAACTTTACAGGCTTGCAGAATCTTATGGAGCAATGTTTCTGGTTGGAAATGAAGTATTTGAAATTGAACCGGAAGGCAAAGGTTTTAAGGTTAAGATAAGGTCAGGTACTGAAGTTGAAATCTTTAAAACCAGGATAATTGTCAATGCTGCTGGGCTTTACTCGGATGATATTTCCCGCCTGGTAAATTCAGAAAGCCCTTACAGGATGGATCCGGTTAAAGGGGAGTCGGCCAAATTCTATAAAACAAAAAGGGAAGATATCTTTATGAAAGGACTTAATGTTTATCCGGTGCCTTTTGGCTATCTTCCTCCTGATGGAGAAAGATTAAGAGTTCCTTTCGGGGAATTTCAAAAACAGTTTAATCAAGGAAAAGTGAATAAATCTGCAGGGGTGCACCTTAGCCCCACTTTTGAGAAAAGGGGAAAAGAGTATATCATTGGTGACACAGTAACTATGGGTCCAGCTTATTCAAAACCGAAAGACAAAGAAGATTATAGCCAGGTAAGAGAAGAGAACTATTATCTTGATATGGTTAGGTCATTTTTTCCCGGTCTGAAACTGGAAGATATAAGTCTTCATCAGGCTGGTATAAGAGCAAGGTTAAAAAATTATTATGATTTTGTAATTGAGAGGGATCCAAAATATCCCAATCTTATAAACCTGGTGGGAATAGATTCGCCGGGTCTTACCGCTTCACTGGCTATAGCGAGACATGTATGTGAGTTACTGGGAAGGTAAATTTGCTGTAAAAACTCTTTTATTTTGTGTATTTTATGGTAATATTGCAAAATGTAAAAAAGTTCTGGTTTTAACACGATTGACTTAATAAGATAAAGGGGAGTAA
>VGAU01000134.1 GCA_016870675.1 Actinomycetota bacterium
AATGAAATTAAAAGTAATTTATCCCAATCATTCTATATTAAATAGTGCAATAAAAATTGCACATACTTGTGATCTGACCATATATGATTCTTTTTATATAGCAGTAGCAAAATTCTGTGAGGCATTACTTTTAACCGAGGATAAGAAAATACTGGAGAATAAGAATAAATTCGGATTTATTAAATCCCCTAAAGAATTAAGAGGGATTTTATAATTCAAATTGACAAAATAAAAGAAATTAATGAATGTCCCGAGCTAGATATGCCGCCCCCAGTGCCCCGATTATTTGAAGCTTATATACGCTGTTGTACGTGCTGCATAAATCTAGGAGCAAATACTTATTTTATGCTTATTAATGTCAATTATAAACCCTTATGATTTATAATAGTTTAAAAACTCTTTTGGGCTTAGAATTTTTATATTCTCATACTCTCTTAAACTCAGCAAATGATTGTCACCTGAAATAATATAATCTGCTTTATTGGTAACAGCACATTCTATGAATTTATTGTCATCTGGATCATTTTTTACCAGTGCAATTTTTATTGTGATTGGTTTATATAAAATATTAACCTGTCTTTTAAAGAGGTTTAAAAGTTCTTTAAGTTCCGGTTCACCGGCAAATCCAAATCTGGATAAGACTCCAAGATATTCCTCGAGTATTTCACCGGAAATACATAATTGTATTTTTTCTTCTTTCCATAGGTTCATTATCTTCCTGGGATTGCCTTTCTTATTAAAAAAAGATGATATAAATATATTGGTGTCTATTACTACTTTTATTTTTTCCCGCTCCTGGTTTCCTTTATTTTTCTATCAATATCTTCCAGTTTAAACCCGCTGCTTTCGATTTTTTCTGAAATCCTGTCCCAGAGGCTGTCAACTATAGTTGAAAAGTCATTCTCTGCAGTATAATTACTTACAAGTTCCCTAATCTTTTCACTTGTTGTCTTGCCTTCAATTCTTGCAATTTTAGAAAACTTACTTTTTAATTCTTCATCTATTCTTATAATTAATTGCTTTTTCATAATTATTAAGTTAACTTTTATTATAGTTTTCTATTAGATTAATTACATAATTGGTATATATTGTATAAATTGTATAAATAATATACACATTATATAATTATTATTTTTTTTTACAAGTGGAAGCATTGATTTTAAATATTAAATGTTATAATAGTTTATCAAATCTGGATACTTTGATTTTGTTTAATAAAATAAAATTTTAATTAAATAAAGTATAAAATAATAAAGGAAGTATTATGATAATTTTAGAAAATATTAAACTTGAAATTCCTGAAGAAACCGGTAGGGATTTCCTAACAAAATTAATGGGTGGAAGACTAAACCATCAACTTAAAAAATTACTCCGAGATAAAAGTGAAATTTGTATTGGTAATATTGAACCAAAAGCAATTTATTCAAATTATGAAATAGAAAAAATAATTGGTGACTGTGTATACTTTAAATCAGGAAATATTTTCACAGGACCTAATATTTCAAAAATACTTACCGGATCGGAAATTTCAACTATTTTTATAATTACTCTGGGAAGTATGACAGATAAAATAATAAAAGATGTAGGTGATAGCGGTGACATGCTTTCCACTATCATAATGGATGCAATGACCACCGAACTTTTAGGAATTCTTGGTAATTATGTAGGTGAGATCATAAAGAAAGAAGGTATTAGGGAAAAAGGCTGGGGATCAACATGCACATATTCTCCAGGTCAATATAAATGGACAATTGAAGAGCAAAAAGAAATGTTTTCCATGGTAGATGGAAATAAAATTGGTGTGGAACTTAATAAGAGTTACCTGATGGTCCCATTTAAATCCTTATCAGGAGTATATGGATTCGGTCCAATCGGCAGTATAAATAAGACAAGAGTTGCCTGTGATTTGTGCCCAAGGGAAAACTGTATCGGTCGAAGGTAAAAACTTATTAAAATTTGAAAAGGTATTCTGGCGGCCATACAGGGACAATAACTGGGTATCTTGAAATATATGATGCTATTGTTTAGAAATCTTAAGTTATCTATAATTTAGTTCTGTAGCTATATATTAAAGAATGGCTCCCCTTAGTTGACATGTTTCGAACTTTTTATTTTGATGAATTTACTGATTTAAAAGATGAATTAGAGACAATTAAAATTAATTTTATATTTATATAATGGATTGTTTGCATCGTATAGCTGGAGACAGTGAATAAATAGATAGAACTGTGGCACTGAGCTCAAATTTCTGCTCTTGATAGATTAGCTCACAGCTCATACCAGATTCTTATGGATGGGCCATCTATTAGAAAACAAAACAGTCCTAAATAATGGAGGTGATGAAACTATGAGGATGTTATTTTTTCCCATAATGTTAGAAACAAGATATAATTCTGAAGTGGTGGTTCAATGGTACTGACGTGATGGTTCAATGCTAGTGAATGGTGACATGCCATGTTAGCCTGGGATAGCTATATCCATCTGGGTTATCTGCTATATGCTCATCCCATAATAGTTTAAGTGTCACCCCCTTTCTTTTTAGATCCCTGGCAAAGTATGGAAACATTGCCTCAAGTTTTTTGTATTTTTGGCAGCCTCTTTTGTTTTTATAAAGAAGCTCTGATAGCTCGCTGTCTGTTAGATCTGCTATGTCCTGATAGCTAAGGCCGGTTGCCCTAAACTCTTGGACATAATAATTTACCACTGTTTTGGAGATGTTTAGAGCTTTTGCAATTTTCCTGCAACCCAGGTCCAGTTCAGACTTAAGCCTTATTATTTCTCTTATCTTATCCATACTTATCCTCTTTCTTCTCATTTTTCATGCTCCTATTTTTTATTGCTAATAGAAGCATTTTAACTAATATTTTTAAGGAAGTATGAATGATTTGAAGTGTCCGTTAAAAACGATAATTGGTGTCCGCTAATTTCGATTTTGGGTGTCCGTTAAATTCAATTTTGGGTGTCCGTTTTTCCCAATTTTATACACGATTGGGGTAAAAAAGGCACAAGATGCGCTGACTGCTATCGTCATAAGGAACGGGCTAATGGAAGCAACAAGACCGTCAGCAATCCTTATTCCAATAGGAGCCATTAATACAACCGTAGCAGCATTATTAATAACACCCGACAGAATTACGGTGGTAACAAGGAAAATGCCCAACGTTGCCCAGATTGGTAATTCTGTACCAATTTTCAGTACTGTTCTGGCAATAAGGTCCGCTCCGCCGGTTGTCTCCAATGCCTCTTTAACCGGAATCATTGCTCCCAGAAGTATAATCACTGGTCAGTCGATGCTGGTATATATTTCCCGGACGGAGACGACATTTGTCAGTACCAATAAAACTGCTGCAATAGTAAATGCTATCTGTACCGGGAGTAATCCTGCAACGACAGCAGCAATGGCAATACCGAATATTCCTACGGCAAGAATTATCTTGCGCGGCTGACCAATTTTTAATCCTCGCTCGGCTAGAGGTAAACATTCTATACTGGTAACGGCGTTGTTTAAATTATGCGTCCTTCCCTGAAGCAATAACACATCACCTGTTTTAAACCGTATATTATCTATTCGCTGCCGAATACGCTTTTTTGTCTCGCAACTGCAAGCAGGTTGACCCAATAACGTGAATGCATATTCAAACTTGCGGCAGTATTACCGACAAGAGGCGAATCTGCCATAACAATAACCTCGGTTATCGATATATCTTTTGAGCCGATGGCGTCATTCCTGAATTAGCAGCTCTTATTGTTTTATTTGCTCCCCAGATTGTAATGTGGTCCTCTTACTGATATGTCCAAAGTGCGGGGGAGATATGAGGATAATCGCTTTTATCCATGAGACATTCTATAAATATAAATTTCTGATAAGCTAATGTTATATAATAGTATTGTTTGACATTACTACCATAATCTACTATATTTATATCATGATAAAGTCATTTAATTCGAAAGAGACTGAAAAGATATGGAAAGGTAATTTCTCAAGAGAATATCCAAATGATATTCAAAATACTGCAAGAAAGAAACTCAGGATGCTAAATAACTCCTTTGATTTAAATGACCTGAAAACACCTCCTTCAAATAGACTAAACAAATTGAAAGGAGACAGAATGGGACAATATAGCATAAGAATTAATGATCAGTGGCGTATATGTTATATGTTTCATATGGAGAAACAATGACTGTTATTATGTTGAGATAGCAGATTATCATTAAACAATAGGAGAAAAGGAATAATGAAAAAATTAAAAAATATCCACCCTGGTGAGGTTTTAGAAGAAGAATTTCTAAAACCATTAAACATTTCTGCCTACAGACTGGCTAAAGAAACACATCTGGATCAAACTCGTATATCTGAGATAATCCATAAAAAAAGAAGTATAACTGCAGATACTGCCCTGAGGTTAGCCAAGTTCTTTGGAAATACCCCTCAATTCTGGATGGGTTTACAAAATGATTATGATATAGAAGAGGAAAGATCAGGAATTGATGCTGAATTAAAGAAAATTAAGCAATTACAGGTGGTATAAATTCTATATAATGTAATTTATAAAGGTAAAGTATCTATGGAATTAATATTAAAATACTGATAGATTAAGCATTGCAAGAAATGAAGGATATTGCATATTCAGTAAATAATATTCCAATTCGCCTGACAGGCGAATGGTGGACGCATATAGTAGAAAACCATGAGGATATGGCGGGATATTATTTTGATGTCCTGGAAGCTGTAAATAATTCTTCATATGTATTAGATGGTGATGAAGACGAATTATGGACAGTAAAATATATCAACAAAGTAAAAGTATTTCTTGTTATCTATAAAGAATCGAAAAGCAAAAATGATGGTTTTATTGTTACTGCCTTCACAAAACAAAGATTAGGAAACTTCTTAAAAGGAGAATAATATGGCAGCAAAAAGAGCTGTAAAAGAAATATTTGAGGCTTTACCCTATATAAAGAAAGTAGGTGCCAAACACCTGTGGTTTGATTTTGACTAAGAAGCAGATGTTCTATATATAAGCCTGGAACGACCCTAGAGAGCAACAGATACTGATATATTAGAAGATGGCATATTCCTGCGTCTGCGTGATAAAGAGATTGTTGGGATAACAATAACAAATATCAGCAAGAAATTTAGAAAACAGGAGTAAATATATATCACTGTACCCCATTCTTTGCCCCAGTTTCATTCACGATTACCGCCGGATGGATTGAAATTAAAGAATTTATATGAGGGGAAATAGATCTATTTAAAAGGGCTAAAAGCAGGCAGATTGGAAAGAAGGCTGATGAAAATATTAAAAAGAAGAAATAAAATTTATAACACCGAAAGGTTTGGACAACCAGAAATAAGAGTATATCATAAAAAGGGTTATGGAAAGAAATCGCCCCGCTATCTTTTAAAGTGCGGCTGCTGCAATGAAAAGCTTGAAATCTATTACGACAAAGAAGGGCTTGAGATTAATGGGGTAAATGGTTCAATAGAAGATTGGCGGGAGATATTATTACCCTTATTATTACAGTAAATTGGTTAAAAAGTTATTATCATGT
>VGAU01000135.1 GCA_016870675.1 Actinomycetota bacterium
TACACAAAAGTTTAAAGTCTAATAATATAATTTTGTCTGAGGTAAAAAAATGAGTAAAGAAAATTCAAATAAAATCATATACTTTGCGATTATCCTGGGAATATGCCTGATAATAAGCGCATCAATCGGTTCTTTTACATTCTATAAGGTAAGATCACCTGAGGATACCCTTTCTGTAACCGGCTCGGTAAGAGAAAAGGTCACTTCAGATCTCGCTAAATGGACTGCCAATTTCTCAAGAACCATCCCGGCTGAAGATTTAAAGGCAGGATATCAAATGATGAAAAATGACCAGAAGCTTGTACTGAACTTCTTTGAAGATAATGGATTTACCGAAGAAGACCTAACAATTTCACCAGTATTTATGGAGCAATTATATATGTATGATCCAGATGCTCCAAAAGAAAATGTCTTAAGGCAAACTGTAGAAATTCAATCAAATGATGTTGAAAAAATTACCTATATGGCTAAAAACACCCAGAAACTCATAGACCAGGGGGTTGTATTTTCTATTCAATCCTTAGAATATTATTACTCAAAACTTCCGGAACTTCGCATTGAATTAATCCCGGATGCAATAAATGACGCCAAGTTAAGAGCTCAGAAGATTGCTGAAGGCAGCGGCAAGAAAATAGGAGTAATAAAATCCGCAAATCTTGGAGTAGTCCAGGTTCTGCCCGTAAATTCTACAGAAGTCTCAGATTGGGGAACTTATGATACATCAACTATCGAAAAAGAAGTAATGATACCGGTTACGGTGATTTTTACACTAAAATAAAATAAAGAAAATCCAATCTAATAATTGATTCTGGGTCATTTACTTTTTCGGTTTATTTTTTATACCAGCACCTTTTGCTTTATCGTTATTGTCTATATCATCGTTAGAATCATTTTCATCAATTTCCTCTTCTATTTCCTCTTCCTTACCTTCCTTATCCTTACCTGGCCCCCTATTTTTCCCTATATCTTCAAGAGCTCTTTCACTTCCTCACTTGCTTACCTCAATCGCTTTAAGTATAGCTTCCTTTGCCTGTTCAGGAACTTTATAATAAAGTCTACCATACTTTAACCTGCCTCTAAATAATTTACATATTATAAAACTTATATCAATATTAGTATTTCAACTTTAATTAATACTTTTATATGATATATTAATTTTTATAACACAAAAAATAATCTAGATTTTTAAGATCTAATTTTCTTTCCTTAAAATTATTAAGTAGTTTTAATAAAATTTTTTTTCCAATAGAAAATAACCTTATACTTCATATTTATCAGTTTTAATTTGAATCTTCTTAATGGATTTTTACCGTATCGTAGCAGAAAATCCCTTGCGACAAATTTTATTACAATCTCTCTACCATATTTTAGACTTAAATATCTTTTATGCTCATTTATCCAGATAAACAGGTCTGTTTTTGTTCTCTCTGGAAATTTCTCTAATATACCAAAGTTTTTAATAATTTCAATTGCTGGAAGATAAATATTGTCATACCATATAATAGAAGCTTCCTCAAATGTAATCATCTTTTCATCAGCTTTTTTATTTTCATTTAACTGAACCATTAGCTTGTTAATCTGGCCTAAGAGAAAGTCATATTGTCCAGGGACAGTTATTCTAATCTTTATATCAGGTCTGCTTTTCTTAAGACCAGTTATATTTAGAAATTTCTCTCTTTCTGCCATTATAAATACTTCCTTGGGATCCATATCGGGTGTTAGAGGTATATCTGTAATAAACTCGGTAACTTCAGCATCAATATATTTAACCCCCATTTTTTTTGAAACACTAACCCTGTGGTTACCATCAATAACAAAATAAATTTCACCAACTTTATATAATTTAACTGGTGGTAAAATAACATCTCGAATCAATAAGTTATGAATTTTGGCCCATCTCTGTTGAAGATGTTCTTTTTTGGGAAGAAAGTATCTATCAAAATCGTTGTATCTTTCCAGACTTCCAACTATGTTTTTTAACTTTACTGTTTGAATTCCAAGGTAATTCTGTTTGTATAGTCCTAGATCCCTTTTTATTTTTTCGAAAGATAAGAGCTCATTATTTCTTCCAATAAGTAGATATTTAAGGTTGTTTAATAAAGCTCTTAACCTTGCTTCTTCAAACTCCTGATTTGACTTTTCAATTGATATTGGGTAACTACTCATTTCTTATAATTAAATTAAATTATTTAAATTTGGCTTTAACCAAGTTAGTTAAAAATAAAGCAAATTAATTTCGTTATCAAAAATTAATCAAATCTCTATAATTCTGTACCCATAAGCGTTTATGACTTTTGTACTATTAACAACAGTTAACCAATTTTTTTCTGTCCCATATATATGGATATGACCATGGATAAGATATTTGGGTCTAAAATCTTTTATGAACTTGGTAAAACATTTAAAACCTCTATGGCATAAATCTTCTTTATCATGAATCTTATATGGAGGAGCATGGGTTACAAGAATATCAAGATACCGTTTATTAAAAATCTTATTTACTATAAGCCTGGGTTTTAATTTATTGATTTTCCAGCACATTTGAGTATCTGTATATTGATAA
Source organism: Actinomycetota bacterium (assembly GCA_016870675.1). Classification (GTDB taxonomy): domain Bacteria; phylum Actinomycetota; class Humimicrobiia; order Humimicrobiales; family Humimicrobiaceae; genus Hydromicrobium. Next base: position 2,564 of record VGAU01000135.1, read on the forward strand.
TTTCCTTCACCATACTTTATTGAACCTTCGAGACCCATTAGAATTATACCTTTATATTTTATTATTTTCTGATCTAAGTTGATGCAACCTTCAGGAAGATTGCTTTCAATCCCTTTTTCTGAGTAAATGGTAGTTTTATTGTGATTTCCCATTACGTAAAATAGTGGCTTGTTAAGAGTTGTGACGATAAATTCAAGATAATAACTTGGGAGATCTCCACAGGAAATTATAAAATCAATATTGCTCATTCTCTCCTGTAGAGAATTGTTGTAGATATGATCCAGAACTTGATCGCTAAGTAATAATACCTTCATAATTATTATACTATTTTCTGGGTAATAATATTATTTATTTCTGGGTTATATTACTATTCTTCAATGATTTTATCTACAGCCCGGTACAGTCTAAATGTCCATCAGGCTTTAAAACATCTTGTTCTTCTTCCATAGTTACCCATCCTCTCCCAATTTTTCTCCGCAATTAGGACATACTTTTAAATTATTGGAGACAGCTTGTCCACATTTTTTGCAATAACTTATTTTAATTTTGCAATAAGAACAAAGGGGTAACTTCGTATCATTTAACTTAATATCACAATAAGGGCAACTATCAGTTTTATTTTTTATATCATTGCTTATATTATTTTTAGACATATCATCTCCCAGTTATTTATTTTTCTTTTTTGTCCAGGTAATCCTTGATAGCTTTATGCAGGGCATCAGCGCCTAAATTTGAACAATGGAGTTTGTTTTTAGGAAGCCCTCCTAATTTTTTTGCTATATCTTTATTAGTTATCCTTAAGGCTTCGTCCAGTGTCTCCCCTTTAGCAGCTTCGCTTACCATACTTGACACCGCAATTGCAGCTCCACAACCAAATGTTTTAAATTTAATATCCTCCAGCTTATTATCTTTAACCTTGATATAGAAACTCATCATATCTCCACATACAGGATTTCCTACTTCTCCTATTCCATCAGCATCTTTAATTTCACCAACATTTCTGGGATTCATAAAATGTTCCATTACTTTTTTACTATATGCTGCCATTTATAACCTCTTTTTTAATTTTAGAAAAAACATTTTTATTCCTTATATATGGGTGACATCTCCCTTAACCTTTTAACAATAGGTAGTAAAACTTCAAGTAATCAATAAAAACAGTGGTTTAGATGTTCTTTATTTGTTATCCCCTAATGCTATTTAAATATAAAACCAGTCTGTTCGGACCAGAATAAAAGATCCAATTCCTGGAGGGGAATACCTATCTTTAAAGAAAATCCTCTCATTTTATTTTCTACATTTAAGTATATCTTTCTGTTAATCAATGATGGGATTTTCTTTATAATTCTGTACCTCTTTAAACTCCTTAAAATATGTATATCGAGTATTGCTATATCATTACCAAAACCAATATTCCTTAAAAAATGACTCGCTTCCTTATATCCTAAACCTTTTATGTTCTTTACGAACCATTCTCTCGTTTTGAATATATTGCCTTCATCTATTTTGCTTTTTATATCAAATCTTCCACTATTTTTAAAGGCTTTTCTTGCCGCTATTAAATAAGAGGCTTTATTGTTAGGAAATCTAACACGTCTCAAATTAGCTTTTATATCACTTTTTTCTCCTTTTAAAAGCAACCCTGATCTTACCAATTCTTTTACAGCTTCGTCACAATAAATTGCCTTTGATTGAGGTGTTAATATACAGAAGCATAACTCCTTGAATATGCACTCATCATTACTTTTATATAAATCCCTGAATTCTTTGAGCTTTTTTTTAATCTGATATCTTTTTTTCCTGTAACTTGATAATAACTCATTTAATTCATCATCGTATTGCATTATCTTTAATTACTTATCAATAATTTTCGCAAAACAGCTCATAAAAACTTTGAGGATGTGCACAAGCCGGGCACTCCTTTGGCGCCTCTTTTCCTTCATGAATATACCCGCAATTGCGGCATTTCCACCTAACCTCTGTATCCCTTTTGAATACTTTACCTTCTTTCAAGTTCTTAAGTAATTTTCTATATCGTATTTCGTGTTGTTCCTCTACTTCTGCTATCTCTTTAGATACGTTCATATTTTCTTCTCCAGTTTATATTTGTTTTTATTCTGTTTGTATTTATTGTATTGCACAATTCCTATACATTCCTTAGCATACTTACACCAATCAAGGCAACTTTGTTTGTCGCTATTTCGCATAACTGTCCTTTTACACTTCGGGCACGTTGCCTTAATCTCATCTGACCATATCTCCACCTCATAAGAACAGAAAGGACATTCCACATATTCTGGCTTTGGCTGTTTGAAATTTTGAGCTCCAGGACATTTTAAAATCATTTATTCTACTTCCCTGTTTTTAATAGAGATGCTATTGATAAAGAATTTACCTTGAGAATAGTATAATTTTCCACCTCATCTATTTTTTTCTTTAAAACACAACTTTTTATCTCCGGGCATATTTTCTTCTTAAATGTATGTTCCTGCAATTTTATTGGGCCTTGAAATATTTCTATCAATTTGCTTATATATATATTCTCAGGTCTGGTTGCCAATACAAAACCACCGTTTTTACCTTTATATGATCTAAGGATTCCTTTTTTATTCAGCTCTTGAAGTACCTTTCTTAAAAAGGGTCTTGGCATTTTTAAACCTTCAACCAACTCTTTAACAGAAACTATATCCTTATTACTCTTTACAATATAACAAAGTGCCCTTATAGCATAGTCGGTATTTCTTGTAATTAAGTTCACTTATTATTTCCTCTACTTTCTATACTAGACTATTTGTAATGATACTATAACAGTATCTTTATGTCAATAGGAAATATAAATCCATAACTTAAAATTTCAAATTGGTTCATTTTATTTTCTCAAAAATTATAAAGAATCGACTATAGCGAGATTTCATTCTTAAAATTAATAAGCTAAATTGTCATAGAAATTTCTAAAAAACTGTGGAATA
>VGAU01000136.1 GCA_016870675.1 Actinomycetota bacterium
TATTTCTCGCGCAACGGTGTGATAGCGCCATCAAAGTAGTTCTTAATGCGCTGCTTTACTCCTTCATCCCACTTACTTGACAATTTGAGCATCATCCACAGATCTCCAGCTTGCTTGGATTTGAATATATCAGTGTAGGGACCTGGTGCCCACCTTCTTACCGGAAACTCATTGCATATATCTACCCATACGATGCGGTTGTGCAGTCCTGCCTCACTGAGTAGATCGAGAGTCTCCAACCATATACGGGCATAGTCTTTCGGCGATTGAATCATTTTTACCCGGTTACACGAATCAAGGTTGTACCATGACGATAGTCCTACATAAATACCTCGATCAGCAGCTTTGCTGATGAACTCAACCAGAGCCGAGTGCGGCTCAACTTGTACAGGTCTGTGATTTCCCCACATGAAACTATCAGGTTGCGGCAGTATCGTGAATTGCTTAACTATCTGGCCATCTGGCCCTTTTGCAACCAGATGTGGGAAGGCATCGATGCGGATACAGTTGTAGCCTCGTTCCACTAATTCGTTAAGTACTTTGTCCCAATCTGCATACTCTGCTTCGTTACCCGTACGTCGGACAAGCCATGAAAACTCCCACATCGCGATAGCATACTTCGCTTCAGGATTGAACCCACTTGCACTGGACACTGCTAGCCTCCATTTTAGGTGTTTGGCCTAAATAAAATGATAATTTAGGTTTGCCCCAAAGTCAAAAATAATTCCATAGTCCCCATTCTTCAAAACTTTTATTAGTGGTAAATTCGTAAGAATTTGCTTTTTACTAAAGTAAGTATAAAAAAGGTTTAAGCGCAATAACCCTCCTTTTCACCTTAAGGTAATAGGTATCCTTCTTAATGGGGATTTATAAATTATTTTGTTAGAGTTCCTGGTAGTAAATGGAAAGATAAAACTGCCTGTGTCTAAAATTTTAAAAGTCTTATTTTTAACCTTACTTTTGTTTGCCATTTTAGTTTTATATAATTCAGTAGACGTCCTTACAAACCTGGAATCAGAGAAGTCTATTAGAGAATCAGCTTTACCGAATTCCTTTACAACAAGTTTATCTGTTTTTATATCCAGTATAGGTACGGGTTTTTTATTTAGGTCACTGCTAATCGGTATTTCAGCAACCCTCATAAGAAGTAATATTTCGCTATTGAATCTTGTGACACCACAGTTAAAAACACTAATTACCTTAAAACCAGGCCTTGATGGCTTTATATCCTCTGGTGTTATTATTGGATTTTCCTCTGATCTAAATATGTTCATATTTATTGTCCTGTCACATGATTTTCTGATTAAGCTTTTCTATAAAATTACATCTTTCCTTAATATACAAGACTACGAAAAATTAAATAACTAAATGCAAATCTGTCCCCTTGTTTTTCAATCACTTAATAATTCCCAATCTTTTAGCAGCAAGAAATGCCAGTAGGAAGCATATATTTGATTCAGCCCCCTGATTTAAATTTACACCTTCTGGATTTAACGCATCATAACATGTAAAATTTTCATCTATAAGAGAAATATTGTTTAAATTATTGCCAAAAAACCATCTGTACCATTTTTCAGCCCAAGTCAGATAGAAACTATCTTCTGTTGCACGGTATGCTTTTTCAAGACAACAAACCATATAGCTTGAATCAATTGGTTGTTGGTCAAATAAGGCTTTATTTCCACCCTTAAAATACCAGCCTTTATTCCCAATAGGCGAAGGAATATTATCTTCCTGACAATTATTTATTAAAAAATCGGTTGTTTTCTTAGCAATTTCAAAGCTGGTTTTGCATTTTCTTTTTAAATAGGTTTCCCAAAGTGCCCATGGGATAAGAGCATTTGCATATACAAGATAATTTTCAAACCACACCCAATCATCAGAATATGTCTCAAAATAAAAATTATGCAGCTTCGCCTTCAATTCGTTTTCCAAACTGTGCTTGTAGTCAAGACTTAATAAACCTAATAAAGCCGGTGATATTGCTCTTATTGAAGTCCAGCTGGAGGCATCTTCAATTAAATTTCCAATAATTTTTTTAATAAAACTGTCTTTATTGCTTTTTGTTGATAGAAGAGACCATAGAGTTAAACCATAAGCTTCTTTTATATTAGATTTTGAATCATGTTCTTCATTTTTAAATAGACCCTTACCATTATTTTCATAATAAAAATGATAAAGTAAACCATCTTCTCTTTGTGCTTTAAAAATGAAATTTAAATAAGTATCCTTTAAATTTTTATCCTCAAACTCATCAGCAACAATAAGAGCCCGCGCCTGATCTTCCAGAGCATATCCAAATTCAGGATCAGGCTTATCTAGTTTTCCGTGCTGGTAAATTCCAATATCTGAAGTCATTGACCTTATTTTTTTTAGCAAATCCATAAGATTTTTTTATTTGATTTTAAAATAATTTTTAAATATTCCTTTATAAAGGTTTAACTAAACTGCCTCGACAGACCTCATATTCTCATGTTTATCTAAAACCTCATTAAACAATTGAAGGTGTTGCATAGCTACATTGTACCAGGTCATCAATCTTCCGAATTTATATGTCTTCATTTCAATCTTTAATTTTTTTTGAGGATTTTCACATATATCTATCACAGCATCTGCAATGGCCTGGGAATTTCGGAAAGGTACAATTATTCCTCTTCCCTCTGCCAAAACCTCTTTCGCGTACAAATAGGGAGTTGAAATACATATTTTACCTGCTCCAATTGCGTATGCCAGAGCGCCCGAAGCAGGTTGTTGTGGGTCTAGATATGGAGTTATATATATGTCGATAATTTTTAACCATACAACTAGTTCTTTCAAAGACATATATCTATTTATAAATCTAACATTTTCCTGTAAATTATACTGTATTATTTTTTCTCTTAAAAAATGTCTGTATTTTTCACCTTCCGTTTGTAATACAACAGGATGCGTCTGGCCAATTATCAAATATAAAACATTATAGAAGTGCTCCTTAATCTCTTTTAAAGCTTCTATTATATATTCAAGTCCTTTAACTGATGATAAAAGATTTATATTCCCCAGGATTATTCTGCTCTCTAATCCTTTTTTCTTTTTATATTTAGCGTTAGGTTCCAGAGGTATATCAGGAACACCGTGTGGAATAATTTCTATATTTTCTTTAGGATAATTATATTTTTTTAACAGCTTCTGCAAACTTTCGGGCATCATAACTATTACTTTATCCGCAAATTTTATAACATCTTTTAAAACCAGGCCATATCTCTCATTTGAATTATCGGGAATTGTATGAGCGGTTATAATTAAAGGTTTCTTTATCAACTCTATTAATTTAATAATATATTCTCCAAATTCACCACCGTATAATCCGAATTCATGCTCCAGAACAACTATATCTGCTTTGGATTTATTAATATAATCAGCAGCTTTAATATAGGAATCAATCTTGTATTGGTTAATTTTAAATTTAACTTCCGGAGGATAATCAATTTTATCTTCCGGTCTAATTAATGCTATAATCTTTGATTCGCAGTATGGATTTATAATGTCAATAGCTCTAGTTAAATCACTTGTATAGGTAGCAATTCCACATTTTCTTGGGACATATGATGATATATATATATAATTAATGCCTTTACATTTTTCTCTTAAAACTTTCTTGAGCTTACCCAAAATAACACCTCCTGGAGTTTTTTTAGAAAGCCACTTAAGTGCTCTTTAAAAATCCTTTCAGAATCAATAATTTATGGTTATCTTTATTTTTATAAAATCATTATATTAGATACAAACAAAGTATGCTAATTACAAATCTAAAAAATCATCCTGCGGTGTTTTATTATGAGGAGAATTCAATACCCTGATATCAAAATTTATAAACTTCCAGTAAAAATTAAAAATCAGGTGGGAAATCTATTTCCTTCCCTGCTATTTTTTTAAGTCTTGCAAATCTATATGCCTTTTTATATTTTTTAGTAATTATTTCCCAGGATACAACTTCTTTTAAATATTTTTTAAGATTCTCAGAGAGCTCCTTTCTTAAATCTTTATCGCATGCCAATTTAATGACATTTTCCTTTAGCATCTGTTTATTTGTAAACAGAAGTCCACCTTCACTTTCAAGAGTCTGAGCTGTTAATCCTTCCAGGGGAGCTGTGGTTATATAAGGTTTGTTTAAAGCAATAATCCTTGCAAGTGTTCCCGACTGTGTTTCATCTACTGTTGGCAATACTATAAATTTACAAACTGCCATCATTTTATAGTAAATTTCTCCTCTTGGAATAAATTCATAATAATGTGCAATACCTTTCTTTTCTAAAATTTCTAAGCTCTTCTTATAATTATTATAATCTCCTGTATGGGCTTTATCTCTCATAGTACCCGCAGCAAGTAAATCCCAATTCTCACCTGTTCTTTTTTTTATTTCCTCAAGTATTTCTTCCCATATAGAGGTCAATATATCCCATCTTTTATTGGATTGTATCCAACCCACCAGTCCGACTAAATTATTACTTAAATATTTAATTTTATTCAAGCCAAGATCATCTTTTAATTTTGGAATCTCGCTTTCACTCCAATTTTTATCTACTCTCGCTCCATGAGGGACAATCATAATATTTTTAGGCATCTTCCACCCTCTCTGGGTAAAAGTCCAGTTCAGCCTCCACTTCTGGTAATCGCTTTTAAATAAAACCACATCAGCGTCTTCACACAACTGATAAATAAAATTTTCTTCAAATTCCTTTAACCTGCCATGCACTGTATGTGGTTCTACTACAATAGGAAATTCATTAATAGAGCCCAAAAATTCTATAAATCCCTGGTTCCTATCCCCAATACCTCTATTGTCCACATGCTCATATAAGCTGTATTCATGTTGTATATGTACTACATAAGGTGACAACCTTTTAATCTTTTTTGCTATTGGTCTCCACCAAAAACGATGCGCGGTATCTATTATAGGGAAAACCCCTTCACCTGATCCATCTGTATGGCTTATTACTAAAACTTCTCTTTCTGGATATTCCTTCTGAATGAATTCCCTGGCTTCTTCACAAAATGTAGCAATACCACATAAACGTGGATAATAACTCGAAATTAGAACTATAGGCTTACCTCTTGCCATAAAACTATCATCTCTTTTCTGATTTTTTTAATAATTATTTTGACAATTATTTAATTTTATTTATTTTAAGGCAATTATTTTACCTGTTGCACCATAATAAATACAAAGTTTATTCTTGTCAATTACTGCTCCTGTAGGAAATACAACATTATCAACATTTCCAATTCTTTCCCAATTCTCTGCCAAAACTATCCTGGGATCCTTTACACCCTTTCTTTCGTAATCATGTTCCAGAAATAAGACTGGTCTATTTAATCTTTTTACAACCTTGTTATTTATAAGCTGGCAATACCCTATTGAAGAGACATCATCTATACTTATTACTCTGTAAAACATATGGGTAGTTTTTCCAACTTTAATACAGACAGGATT
>VGAU01000137.1 GCA_016870675.1 Actinomycetota bacterium
TCACTGAGATTGTGCCGCAGGGACTCATAAGCTCACTTCTGATTGATGGGGTGATAGGTGGAGTGGGAGGAGTAATAATATTTACTCCCAATATAATACTGCTGTTTTTTGACATAGCTGTTCTTGAAGATTCAGGTTATATGGCAAGAGCAGCATTTGTTATGGACAGGATAATGCATAAAATAGGGCTTCATGGAAAGTCCTTTATTCCCTTGATTATTGGATTTGGCTGTACAGTCCCGGCGTATATGGGATCAAGAATTCTTGAAAATAGAAGAGACAGATTAGTTACCATGCATATAAATACCTTTATGAGCTGTGGTGCCCGGCTTCCGGTATACATACTTTTTGCCGGAGCATTCTTTCCTGCTATTGCGGGGAATGTGATATTTTCAATTTATTTAATAGGGGTTTTAATGGCTGTTATCATGGCCAGGGTGCTGCGGGCAACAAGGTTTAAGGGTGAGTCGGATCCTTTTGTTATGGAGCTGCCGCCCTACCGTATTCCAACACTAAAAGGAATACTAATTCATACCTGGGAAAGAGCCTGGCTGTATTTAAAAAAGGCGGGTACGGTGATACTGGCTATATCAATACTGATGTGGATACTTTTCACTTTTCCCATGATTGGAAATAATTACTCCAAAGATTACAGCAGTCAAGTAGCAGAAATTGAGCAGTCCTATCAATCTGGTAGTATAACTGATGAAGAGATGGAAGAGCAGATTGCAGTTATAGAAGCAAAAATGGCAGGCGAGAGGCTTGCATATTCGGCAGCAGGCAGGATTGGCCGTTTTCTGGAACCTGTATTCAGACCGCTTGGTTTTGACTGGAAGATGGCAGTAGCTACTATTTCAGGAATTGCAGCAAAAGAAGTAGTAGTATCCACTATGGGCACTCTTTACAGCATACAGGAAACTGAGGGAGAATCTGAGTCATTAAGGGTGGAATTAAATAAACATTATCATCCCCTTGTGGGATATAATTTTATGTTATTTACACTGCTGTATTTTCCCTGCATGGCAAGTATGGTTATATTCAGGAAAGAAGCAGGAACAAAAGAAATGTTATTTCAGATAGGATATACTTTACTGCTCGCCTGGGTTGTATCTTTTCTGGTATTTCAAATAGGAAGACTTTTTATCTAGTGGAATTTATATAGTGGAATAATGAAAGGATATATTTTATACATGAAGTTGGTGATAGTGAATGTGGGAGATAATTATAATAGCAGTTACAGGACTGGCTGCGCTGGCCTATTTAATAATATTTTTTATAAGACAGTCAAATAAGAAAAATATGTGTATGGAGTGTCCTTATACTGATGAGTGCAAGAAACGCAATTCAAACAAGCTTTAAAATTTATCGATAAGAAGTTGTGGAGAAAGTTTACGACATTTCAAAACTAAGCATCGGTATTGATCTGTAAATTTTTAATCATATCGTAAATTTCTTCTTCAGATAATTTATTTACATCATAGCCTTTTTGATTAAGCCATTCTTTAAATTGAAGCTGGGATTTTTTAATTAACTTTTCATATTTAAGTTCCCCTATCTGATTCATTAGCTTTTTATTTTCTATATATTTTTTATAAGACATAATTACAACTTCAGGAATACTACCCCTGGTAACAATATAGGTTTCATTCTTATCAGAAATTCTATCTACTATTTCCTTAATATTAATTCTAGCATTTGTAATTCCTATTATTTGTTCCATAAAACCTCTTTTCTATAAAAATATTTAATATGTATATTTAAATTTACGTCTAAATGTAACTTAATATTATATAGAATATGTATATTAAAATATAGTATAAAATTCGTATATAAATTGTATTGACTTAGTATTTAATATATTTTATCCTATTAAAACATATTGTTATATAATATGCAAATATTTAAAAGCGCTTATGGACAAAAATTCCACTCTGGATAACAAAATAAATAGGTATATAAATTCTTTTAATATTATTTTAGCTGATAAAGATCTTGAAACATTTGAAAGAATCCGGAAATTAAATAATAAATTTAATTTTATAAATTTAAGCAGCGATTTTGCTGTAAATTTTATTCTGGAATATGAAAAAATTGATTTGATTATTATCAGTAAAAAAATATCAAACTTGCAAAATATTATAGAAAAGGCTAATAGAAAAAAAATTAGTGTGTATATTTTAGGAAGAGATATTAAATTACCTATAAATGAAGAAGAGATAGAAAATATATTACTGACGGAAATAAAAAACAAGATATTTAATAGTGAAAGCAGACGCTTCAATATTAAAAAATATATTAGTTATTTCTTGAATCCGGGTAGAGCAAAGGAACTAACTCTACAATCTAATAGTAAACCAGGTGGAAGAATTAAGGACCGTTTTAAAGAAGAAAATAATAAATATGATTATAAATGTGAAAAGAGATTGAGTAGTAAAGTTGTTGACAGTGAAGATTTATTTAAGGGAAGTAAGAAAAGTAGCGATGATAAGGAAATTAATAATTCTTGCTTTCATCAAAAAAATTCTGATATGGAATTCGAAAAGAAAATTATTCCAGTGCAAAAGGATGATCTTGAAATTAAAAATATAAAAACAATAAAGCAGAAAATAATTATATTATCTAAGGCAAAAGGTGGAGTTGGGAGTACTACGATTTCAATCTTTTTAGGCTACATGTTCGATAGGGTTAAAACATTGTTGGTGGATTTAAATTTTTCCGAAGGAGGAGGTGATATTAGTTATTATCTCGATATTCCGAGAGCGCCAAATATTTTAAATTTTATTGATGGTTATAACAGAAACTCTTTGGAAAATTCTGTAATAAGAATTAAAAAAAATTTAGACATTTTACAAGCTCCTCCGACCTATGAAATGTCAAGGAAAGTAGACTTACAAGATATCTATTGTTTAGCTGATATTGCTAAAAAGAAATACCATTTAATAATCTTTGATTTACCGAACAGGTTCGATGATTTAGTACTGGGTGTGATTGACCTGGCTGATCTTCTAATAATGGTATCTGATCACACTCTGGGAAGTATCGGTAGACTCATAAAAATGAACAATCGGTTTATATATAATGATCTGGAAAAAATATTAATTGTAAACAAATATAGTAAAGCAAACAAGCTGAACCTATTTGAAAATCGAATTGAGCAATTTTTCAATTTAAAGGATTTTTTATTTTTAGATGAAAGTGAAATGCTAAGGGGAAAATCAGAATTTTCAGATTTTGATTTTAATAACCTAAAAAGTTTTAACTGCCTGACGGAAAAAGTTTTTGATTTGTTAACTTGTGAGTGAGAAGGGTTTGTGATGAAAAAGTATTATAGGAAATATTTGATATTAGCAATTATGGGATCAATTATCATAGGAGTAGCGTTTTATTTATTGCTAAATAATTACTTGGATAGAAAGGAAATAATTGTAGCATCCAGGGATATTAACATTGGAGAGAAGATAGGTGAAGATGATCTGTATTTTAAAGAATATTATAAAAAGTCTCTTCCTGAAAACTATATGGTAAGCAAAGAAGATGTGATTGGAAACATCATTAATATAGAAAGAAAAAAAGATGATTATATCTCTAAAGATATGTTTGATAAAAATATACAAATAAGTATTTTTGATAACTTATTACCAGGTGATGTTATGATAGCAGTTAATATACAATATCTGGAGCCTATCTTAAAAGAGTTAAAGAAAGGTAATTACATATCTATAGTTTCAACTGTAGAGGACAAAGACTTAATATCTTCAAAATATTTTGAGCCTTTAAATATTAATAGTGCTAAATATTTAAATCAAGACAACTACTATAAGGATGGAGATGAGATATCAGATATAAATAAATATTTCTCTACAGGTGCAGATTATATTGATAATAACACTTTTGATTTATCAGAAAATATAATCTTAATTAATGGTCAGATTGTAGTAAGAAATCTAGAAATAATATGTATAGAAGAAAACGTTGAAAATAACAATAAAAACATTCTTTTAAGTAGCAGTAATAATACTACCGTTGTTTACCTTAAATGTAGCATTAAAGAAGCTCCAATTGTTGCTAGATTAACTAAGGATGATGGTTACAAGATTATAGTGGAAGATATTTAATTATTATTTTTTTGGGAAATGAAAACTTCTGTGAATTTAAAAGATCAAAATATCATTACCGATAAAAATTCAGATAGTGTCAAGTTAAATTATATCAATGATATAAATATTGGAGGCCAGCAAAATAATAGCAATAATTTTTACAATAAAAATATAATAATTTCAGTAATATCCAATAAAGGTGGTGTAGGAAAAACTTCAATTGCTATAGCTTTTGCAATGTTCCTCTCACAGAAAATTAAAAAAAGAATATTATTATTAGAACTAGATAGTTCGCCAGGGGACTTTGGTGTTATATTCGATATAGAGAGAGAAAAATCTCTCGAACTAGCACTTAGGTTTCCAGAAAATTATGATAAATTTGTTAAAAACATATATGGAAACGTAGATGCTTTAAAAGGTATATCAAATCCCTTAATAGCTGAAAATATTAGGAAGGGAACTATCAATAGATTGATTGATTATATCCTTAAAGATTATGGCTGCATCGTAGTAGATACACAAACGGTTATCAATGGTCTAGTTTTAGATGTCCTTAAACTTTCAAATAAAATCTTTGCAATAAGCGAGTATTCTTTGGAGAGTATTGCACGTATTTCAAGTTTGATGGATGTATTAGTAAAAAAATTTTCAATCCCGGAGTCTAAAATTAAACTTATAGTAAATAAAAAGAATTTTTTAAGTTTCTTTAAGGTTTGGGATATCTCAAAAATTATTAATATACCAATTGATGCTTTTATAACATTTGATTATAAATTTAATAAAAGCAAATTTCTATTTGATAGAGCAAGTATCTTTAATACTAAATTCTTTAAAGAAATTAGCAGAATGTTGTTAAAAATAGGCATAGGAGTTAGTAATAATGTTGAGAGACAGAATTTGTGATCAGAATAAGCTAACCAAAGACGATGAAAAAGAAATAATAAGTTTAATTAAAAAAAAGATTAAAAATGACGATTTCTTTGTAAATAGCAGCTTTTTCAATAGAGATGATTTCAAGGGTAAGTTATACATGCTTTTAAAAGATGAAATTGAAAAAAAATATCCTTATTCTGATTTTGATGTTGAAGATAATTTAATTAATAAAGCATTATCAGAAATTTTTGGATTGGGAATACTGGAGAAGTTTTTACAGGATAGAATGGTAACGGATATTTTTATTCAAGACAATGAGATGATAATAATAAAAAATGGAATAAAAGAGTACTTAGGAACAGTTTTTAATAGTTTAGATGAAGTATATTTAATAATAGACAGAATAAAAAGTAATACTGGAAAGACAGTTGATCAGAGAGTTCCATTTCTAAATACCGTACTCTATGATGGCAGTAGATGCTCAATAGTTATTAAAA
>VGAU01000138.1 GCA_016870675.1 Actinomycetota bacterium
ACCGGCTTTGACTGCTGAAACTACCAAGGCCCCTTCAGTAGGATCACCTACAATGTTATATCCTGCATTATCCCTGTTAAGAGTAGCGTGATTGCATAAATATCCCGCCTTTAAAGTTTCTATTAGCTCTAAAGGTTCATTCTCGGGCTTAACTACAACTTTATCCCCTAGAATAAAATCTCCCTTAGGCTCATATCCTACGCCGCTTACCCGATAGTCTCTCTTTCCAGCATATATTCTTTGCACTGTCATCTGGCTTTTAGTAAGGGTGCCGGTTTTATCTGAGCAAATAACTGTAGTACAACCTAAGGTTTCTGCAGCCGGTAGTTTCCTGATAAGCGCATTTCTTTTTGCCATAGAGATAGAGGCAAGGGCTAAGATTGCCACTACTATGGCAGGCAGCATCTCTGGTATTGCCGCCACGGCAAGCGAGACCGAGGCAAGAAAAGAATAGACAGGAGTATATTTAAATATCAATCCTAAGATAAAATTAATAGCAGCGATGATGAGTATGGCAATAACTAAAAACCGGGTAAAGTCAGCAATCTTGCGGGTTAAGGGCGTGGTAATCTTGCGTGTCTCCTTCATAAGCTTGGCAATCTTGCCAAACTCGGTCTCTTCTCCCGTGCTTATTACCACTCCCTGTCCTTGGCCCCGCGCAATAAATGTTCCGCCGAAGGCTATACAACGCTGCTCTGCAGTTGGTAAATTTTCTTTAAAGATCGACTCAATGCTTTTATTTACCGGCACTGATTCACCAGTAAGTATAGATTCATCTGCGCTCAAATTTTTAGTATAAAACAGGCGTAAATCCGCAGGCACACGGTTACCGCCCTCAAGCAAAACTATGTCTCCAGGGACTAACTGGCGGCTGGGAATAACTTTCTTTTGGCCATCTCTAAACACAGTGGATTCAGGAACAATCATCTTTTTTAATGCCTCAATCGCCGCCTCAGCTTTTCCTTCCTGAATAAATCCAATGATTACATTTATAATCACGCATAATAAAATAACAATTGTATCCGGCCACTCCCTCAAGACAGCGGTCACAGAGGAGGCAACAAGTAAAATATAAATCAGAGGGTTATGAAATTGGAGCAGAAACCTAACTATATTAGAACGCCTCTTAAACTTCAATTCATTATAACCATATTGCGCAAGCCGCTTCTTCGCTTCATCGTCGCTAAGCCCGGATGGGCCCGTGGAGAGAAAAGAAAAAACTTCTTCTATTGAACTTTGATACCAATATAACTTCTTCATTCTGCCACCTGGTTTCTCACTCAAATCGGGCACTTATAAAACTAATTTACTTAAATATTTCTCCGTGAATTTTATTATGTTATTCATCATCATAACTGTCTCGACCGGGTATTTCCCCACGGCTGATTCTGCCGAAAGCATAACAAAGTCAGTGCCGTCTATTATAGCGTTGGCTACATCGGTTACCTCCGCGCGTGTGGGCATGCGATTTTCAGTCATACTTTCAAGCCTTTCAAGCATTTGAGTGGCGGTAATAACAAACTTGCCAGCACGGTTGCATTTTTTGATAATCATCTTTTGGATAACAGGAATTTTGTAAATAGGCAGCGATACCCCCATATCTCCGCGGGCAATCATTATGCCGTCTGAAACCTTGATTATCTCATCAATATTCTTTATACCTTCTCTAGACTCAATTTTGGCAATAACCTTAGACGGCGAGCCTGGCTTTAACTCTTTTCTTACCTCTAAAATATCCTCTTTTGTGCGCACGAATGACTGTGCGATATAGTCAATAGCGTTTTTCTCGCAAAAGATTATATCCTGAATGTCTTTTTGGCTGATGCCGCTGAATTCAAGTTTCGCCTCGGGAATATTAACACCTTTATGTTCTTTGAGTAAACCGCCGACTACTACTTTTGCTTTCAGGGCATTCTTTACACGACCTATCACCTCTAAGGCAATATTTCCATCATCTACGAATATTTGCTCGAAATTTCATATAACTTAAAACAACCGAAGTACTTCATCTATGCTATCAAATCAGAATATTTCGCGAACTACTTCGTTTATTCAAACCTCTAGATTAAGCCCCAAGTTGTAACTTTTTGTTATCATTTTTTTCCAAAATCCAAAGGGCTATTAATCCAACTGATATCCAAATAGGTGATGGGTAGGGCATAAATATCTATACACCCTTTCATCCTTTTGCTACTTTTATATGAATCATATTGAGTTTTGTATCTATATCTGAGTTTTTAATTTTACCATCTTGATCATCATTAAATCAACAGAATATGCCAGCTACTAAAGAAGAGAGGGAAAGTTAAATAAACACTTTGAAGGACTTCATTACTTTTTCTACATCTATGTTTACCAGAGTGACGTAGATTGTGGTTGTGCCTGGTTTAATGAGAAAATTCATTACAAACTTACCACGAATAAAAGTTTTGAAGAATACGGACTATTGAATTTTTTTGACTTTAAGGTAAACCTAAATTATCATTTTCTTTGAGCCAAACACCCAAGATGGATGCTAGTAGTGTCTAGCACAGGTGGGTTCAATCCCGAGGCGAAGTATGCTGTCACAATATGAGAAACACTTCAGAAATATGGGACATATGTAACCTAACATAATTTCATAACCTAACGTATTTTCTTGTATTTGATATAGTTTCTTACATCTGACTTTGAGAAAAACATAGAGAAAATAATGACAAAATAATGACAACAAATAAAATCAATTTAAGGTGCTTCTCTCTCACAGACCTTAATCGGATTATGGAAATTGAGCACGCCTCATTTGCAATTGATTCATTCTCGGAAGATATATTTATGAGTTGGTATCATAAGTGTCCCTATCTTTTTATTGTTGCAGAGATATCAGGAGTAGTTGTTGGATATATGATAACTTGCATTACCCATAAAAAAAGCTATGTTGCCTCTATCGCTGTTGATCCGGCTTATAGACATAAAAGTGTTGGAAAAACTCTTGTGTACTTTACTTTTAACCACTTGAAAACGTCCGGTGTGAAGATAGTAGAATTAGAGGTTCGATCAACTAACATAGAAAGCATTCGTTTTTGGGAAAATTTAGGTTTTTCCCCTTTAAGAACCATTTCTAATTATTATAATGATGGTACAGATGCCTTAAAGATGAGAAAGCTACTTGGGGGATAGCTAATAATCAAAAAAAGATATGGTAATGGGCAGCAGATCATTTTATGCTTATTGTCAAGGTATAACTATCGATAATAATTAGTTGAAAGACAATTTTATAGTATAATTGTTATACTTTATTTAAATTAAAAATTTTTACTGTATAATTACCTTCTATATATAAACAGGCAGTACAATTGGAAATAAAAAAAGGGGTGATACAATGGATCCAAGAATAGAAAAACTGGCAAAAAACCTTGTAAATTATTCCTGCAGGGTACAAAAAGGAGAAAAAGTTCTAATAGAGTGTCTTGGCAGCTCCGGAATTCCACTTACCAGGGCTCTCATAAAAGAAATATATAAAACCGGAGGAGTGCCGTATGCAGATTTAAAAGATAACAGCATTATAAGGGAGCTGCTTAAAGAAAACACTGCGGAACAGCTTGAATCCCTGGCTAAATACGAACTTGTCCGTATGAAGGAAATGGATGCATTCATAGGAATAAGAGCAGCTGACAACGTTAGTGAAATGAGTGATATCGCACCAGAAAAAATGGCTGCTTATATGAAATATTTTGTTAAAGCGGTAAATAAGGAAAGAATAGACAACACTAAATGGGTGGTCATAAGATATCCCAACAGCTCAATGGCACAACTTGCAAATACCAGTATGGAAGCTTTTGAAGATTTTTATTTTAATGTGTGCAATCTGGACTATAGCAAGATGTCAAAAGCTATGGATAATCTGGTAAAGCTGATGAATAAAACAGATAAGATTCATATAACCGGTAAAGATACTGATTTGACCTTCTCCATCAAAGATATCCCCGCTAGAAAATGTGATGGTGAATTTAATATTCCGGATGGTGAAGTTTTTACAGCTCCGGTAAGAAATTCTGTAAATGGCAGGCTGGTCTATAACTGTCCGGCTGTCTATCAGGGTGTTACATATGAAAATATCAGCCTGCACTTCAAAAATGGTAAGATTATTGAAGCAACTGCCAGTGATACAGAAAGAATCAATAAGGTTTTTGATACAGACGAAGGAGCCAGATATATAGGAGAATTTTCCATAGGTGTCAACCCATATATAACAAGGCCTATGAAAGATGCGCTGTTCGATGAAAAAATAATGGGAAGCTTTCACTTCACACCTGGAAAGTGCTACAAGGAAGCGTCAAATGGTAATGATTCTGCAATACACTGGGACCTGGTATGTATACAAACACTCGAATATGGAGGCGGAGAAATTTATTTTGATGATATCCTGATAAGAAAGGATGGGAGGTTCGTAACTGAAGAACTGGAAGACTTAAATCCCGAAAACTTAAAATAACATAAATTACTTTATCTTTTTTATAGGAGCAAAACTTACCAGCAGATGTTTTATACCAGCCTTGTCAAAAATCACATCCAGTTCACAGTCATCCACCAGCTTCTTCACCTTTAAAATTTTACCCTGCCCAAAATATTTATGCTCTATTAAATCGCCTTTTTTATAACTGTAATTACCACCATACCCATTTTTTTCTGCTGCTGCGCCCTGCTTCATACTTTCAGACTCAATCCTGTTTTCATCAATTACAAGATCCGGGGGAATTTCATTTATAAACCTCGAAACAGTTCTAAAGCTGGTATCACCATAGATACTATGTGACACCGAAGAAGATAAAAATACCTTTTCTTTTGCCCGGGTAATACCAACATAGCACAGCCTTCTTTCTTCTTCCAGCTCCTCAATACTATTCATACTTCTGGAATGTGGAAAAATTCCTTCCTCCATTCCTATTATGAATACTACCGGAAACTCAAGCCCCTTCGCATTATGAAGAGTCATCAGCACCAGTCCATCCGTACTTTCATCGTAGTTGTCAATATCGGTAAGGAGTGAGACTTCTTCCAGAAATCCATCCAGATTATATAGGCTACCAATATCCCTGGAGCCTTTTCTGGAGTCCTTTTCAGTATCAGAACCCTGAGAGTCTCTAAGGGAATCAGCAGGGATGTTATTTACTACAGCTTTTTCTTCATACTCTCTGGTAACAGTTAAAAGTTCCCCTAAGTTCTCTATTCTATTTAAAGCTTCGATGGTGTTTTCCCGCTCAAGCTCTTTCATATAGCCGGTTTTTCCCCATATTCTCTGCAATACCTCACTAACCCCACGCTCTAAGGCAAAGCTTCTAAA
>VGAU01000139.1 GCA_016870675.1 Actinomycetota bacterium
TAAAGCAGTTTTTAGTGAGGAAGTAGTATGGAACCCGGGTGCACAAAACGATCCCTCTTATCATTATCATGAAATTATGTCTATGCTGCATCGTGCTGCTGCCCATATGTCTCGTGTTCAAGCTATAGGGGGAAGCTCTGCAGGAATCTATATAAATAACAGGGTGATGGGAGCTTCAATATTCCGTGGAATTCCTCCTGATCTTTTTGAAAAAAAAGTAAAAAATATTTTTTTAGATATTCAAAAAGTGTGGGGTGTTCCTTTCAAGGTGATAAATGATGGGGAAGTTGCAGCCCTGGCCGGTTCTATGTCTTTGAAAAAAAATGCAGTACTGGGTATTGCTATGGGATCCAGTGAAGCGGGGGGTTATATAAATAGAAAAGGGAATATTAATCCCTGGTTAAATGAGCTGGCTTTTGTACCTGTTGACTTCAACACAGAAGCACCTGTTGACGAGTGGTCAGGTGACCGGGGGTGTGGAGTCCAATATTTCTCACAGGTGGCAGCTATACGGCTTGCCGAAGGAGCAGGGATTATTCTTGATGAGAAACAAACTCCTGCTGAGAAATTAAAATCTATTCAGGAACTGGTGATCAACGGGGATGACCGGGCAAGAAAGGTCTTTGAAACAATTGGTTACTATTTAGGTTATGGTGTTGCTCATTATGCTCAATTTTATGAAATAGAAACTGTTTTGATCTTAGGGCGGGTTACCTCCGGGGAAGGTGGTAAAATAATTCTACAAAAAGCAATGCATGTACTAAATGAAGAATTTCCAGAGCTTTCAGGTAAGATTACTCTTCATCTTCCTGATGAATCCAGCAGGAGAGTAGGTCAATCTATTGCTGCGGCCAGCCTGCCTTTATTAGATGAATAAGGGCATAAAATATAATAAATTTGTTAAATTATTTAAATAACAAGGTGATTGATGAAATGGTTGATAAAAATAAAAATATTATTATTTCAAATGGCACTATAATTACCCCTTTTCAATTACTTGAAGGTAAAGTTATTTTTATCCAGAACGGAAAAATTACAGCAATAGAGAACAGGGGAAACATAGCTGCCCCTGTAGAGGCAGAAGATATTGATGCCGGGGGTGGATTTGTAGTCCCCGGTTTTATTGATATACATGTGCATGGCGGCGGCGGATCTGATATTATGGATGGGAAATACGAAGCTGTAAAGCAGGTAGCTGCAACCCATTCCCGATTCGGTACCACATCCTTTCTTCCAACTACTATGACTATGAGTAAAGATAAAATTATTGGGAGTCTTAAAAGTATTCATGAGGCGTTTATAAAAGGAACCGGGGCTGCTGAAATTTTAGGGGTACATCTGGAAGGCCCATATATCAGTTCGGAAAAAAAGGGAGCTCAAAAAGAAGAAGATATTAAAAATCCTTCTATTGAAGAGTTTTTAGAATTCAATCAGGCTTCTGGCAACTTAATCCGCCTTGTAACCATAGCACCGGAAATGCCTGGAGCAATAGATTTTATCCGCTGGTTGTATAAACAGAGAATTATTGCTTCGGTAGGGCATTCTAATGCAACTTACAAGCAAGTACAGGAAGGTGTCAAAGCAGGACTGACCCATGTTACCCATACTTTTAATGCTATGAGAGGATTTAATCACCGTGAGCCGGGCATAGTAGGAGCAGCTTTATCTTCCCCAGAATTAATAGTGGAGATAATTGCTGATGGAATACATCTACACCCTGTGGCTATGAAGATTTTAACTCAGGTTAAAGAAATAGAAAAAATAGTCCTTATTACAGATGCCATGAGAGCGGCAAGCAAACCGGAAGGTACTTACAATCTTGGAGGCCAAGAGGTTACAGTAGTCAATGGACAAGCCCAATTAAAAGACGGGACTTTAGCCGGCAGTGTTTTAACTATGAACAAAGCTGTATGTAATATGGTAGATAAAGTTGGAGTCTCATTGATGGAAGCAATCCAGATGGCAACCGCCAGTCCCGCGAGGTGCCTGGGAGTTGAAAGTAAAAAAGGGAGTCTGGAACCAGGTAAGGACGCTGATATAGTAATTTTAAATAAGAAGTTAAAAGTTGAGCTTACTATGGTAAAAGGCAGGGTAGTTTACAAGAGAGAAGCGCTCAAGAATTTGTAAAAGATTTTAATTTTTTCTATCTTTAATAAATTTTAATATAAAATCACAATATTTTGCATATTGCCTTATTGCATCTTCAACCGACCTGTAAATAATTTCATCTTTAGTATCGTTGTATTCATGTACTAACCGGTTTCTCAGTCCAGCACTTGGAGCAATTTCTTTAGCAAACTCCTCAGGATAAACATCTAAAGTAGTCAGCGCATAAAAAGTATCCTCATAACCTCTAATCTTCTCGTCTCCATGACCTATTTCTGCAATGATATGTTGATTTAAATCGATTGCTCTCATAATAATCTTTTCCAGTGCTCGTTCAACTGTATACATCCTGGTAAAGTCATCTGATATTTCCTTAAAAGAGTAATGGCTCAAGCTTTCTAATTTGCTTAGCTCTTCTTGAATTAGTTTTATTTTTCTTTGAATAAAATTTTTATCAAGCATATTTTCTATTTAAATAATTTTGGTATTTTGAGACCAGTAAACCCTCTAATCTGAATAAGTCTTTAGCGTCATAATAGAAGCGAAAAGCATAGGCTCTAAATTCATTATAATCAAAAAGATTTCCGTAAAGGAGTTGAGAGTATTTGGCTACCTGGTAGCAAAATAGTGGGTCAACTTTATGTAGAGATTTAATATCCAATTCTCGATTGAAGTTGTCACCAAAAATATCTTCTATATCTAAATAGATCCTGGATAATGTTTTAAAATCAATTGGATTTTTACCGAGAAAAGCAATATCCAAATCACTTCCTGGTTTAGCTTTACCTGTTACACAAGAGCCGTGAAGCAGTATCAATTTTAGATTATATTTTCTCCCGACCTTATTAATTTTTTGTTTTTCCTGTTTAGTAAGTTTCATTTTAATCCTGCCTTATTTTGTAATTTTATAATAAATTATAAGTAATTTATACACAAGGCAAAAAAAATTCCTTATAGTTTTAAAATTCCCATTATTAAGATATTATTATTCAAGATGTTTTATCAAAAAAATACAGGACTAACCGGTATGATAAAAAAGGGTTTATTTATAACATTTGAAGGGCTTGATGGTTCAGGGAAAACTACCCAGATAGAGCTTTTAAATAATTATCTGGAAGAGAAGGGTTTTGATGTAGTTACAACTATTGAACCAGGCGGAACTGAGATTGGCGGCAAGATTAGAAATATTCTTCTGGATAAAGGGAATCTGGACATGTCCCATAAGGCTGAAACCTTTCTCTTTTTGGCCTCCAGGGCGGAACTTGTATCAGAGGTAATAGCACCTGCCTTGAGGGAAGGAAAGATTGTGATATGTGACAGGTTTTTTGATTCAACAGTGGTATATCAGGGCATAGCCAGGGGGCTGGGGGAGAAACAGATTTTAGATATGAGCCTGTGGGCTACTGGCGGGATAGTGCCTGATATAACTTTTTTACTGTCGGTTAAAGTCAGCAGAGGCAAAAAAAGAATAGATACTGCAAGTAAAAAAAGAGATAGGATTGAACTTGAAAAGGACAACTTTAAAAAAAAGATTTATAAAGGTTATCTGGATATTGCCAGGAAAAATAAAGACAGGTTTGTAGTTATTGATGGTGAAAAGAATATTGAAAGTATCTTTGAAGAAATAAAAAGTAAAGTTTGCGAGTATTTAAAAAATAGAAAATGAAAATACTGGGGAATATTGATTTTTTGACCGAAGATAATGTTAATCGGTCAAATATAATGCTGATTGCAAGAACGATAGAAAGTGACAATATTTCACATGCATATATGTTCTGTGGAAATAATATGGAGCTTCTAAGTAAACTTGCTCTGGTATTTGCTGCTTCCATAAATTGTCTTGATAACGGATGTGGAGATTGCATTATCTGCAGGAATACAAAAAGAGGTGTTTATCCCAATATTTTAATTGTGGAACCGGAAGGAAATATATTAAGAATAGAGGAAATTGCCCGGCTGCAGAAGTTTATGAACTTGAGCTCTTATAATCCTGGGAAAAAAATATGTGTTATTAAAGAGTCCGAGCTTATGAATCAGGAAGCTGCCAACAGGCTGCTGAAGACTCTAGAAGATCCTCCTGATGATGATAGCATATTTATATTACTTACAGAGGATATATCAATAATACTTCCCACAGTTGTATCCAGATGTCTGGTTTACAGCTGGAATTTTAAATTTGACGAAGATACACAGAGAAAAGCTGATTTTGAAGTAATGGAGAAATACCTGAATGAAGGGATTAAAAACATAATAATGCTTCAGGAGAATCAAATCAGGGCTTCTACTGCCTCTATGGATTTAACTTTAAGACTGGTTGAAATACTTAAAAAAATGGAAGCCGGAGTTAAGACAGATCTGGAGAAGGAGTTTATTGAAATAAGAAAAAGTGATTTTGAAAAAAGTGATGTAAATAAATATATTGAGATATTAAAATCAAAACATAAGAGAAAAATAAACAAGTTTCATAATTTGGGCATAAGCAGAGTTTTTGATATAATATCTGCCTGGCTTGAAGATATACTTGTGGTAAAATTAGGAGCCGGAGAGAAAAGCTTGAATTTTTCAAAGAATTATTTATTTATAAGTAAAAACATTAAAAATATTAAAATAGAAAAAATTTTTAAACTGATGGAAGTAATAGAAGGAAATAGAAGTTATCTTAACTACTCTATTAATTCTGAGTTAGCCCTGGATAATATTTTCCTTCAGTTTCAGAATATATACAGATAAGAGGTGAAAGCTATGTCTTTGATTGTAGGAATAATATTTAGAAAAAATGATACTGTTCATTACTATGATTCTGCCGGAATTAAAATGGAAGCGGGAGATAAGGTCATATGCCATATGGGTGATGATGCCAGAGAAATTGGAGAAGTGATTGTGCCTCCGGTAGATATCAGTGAAAGCGATGTCACCACTCCCTTAAATAGAGTCATAAGAAAAGCTACCTATTACGATCTCTCAGTTGATGAATTAAACCGGGATAAGGAAGAAAAGGGATCTAAGAAATTTAGCGAGCTGACTGAAAAATACAATCTTAAAATGAAACTGGTAAATGTGCACGTGATGTTTGATAAGAGTAAGATGATATTTTATTTTACCTCGGAAAAAAGAGTGGATTTCAGAGAAATAGTAAAGGAACTTGCTACTCATTTTAAGATCAGGATAGAACTCAGGCAGATCGGTGTAAGGGATGAAGCAAAG
>VGAU01000140.1 GCA_016870675.1 Actinomycetota bacterium
ACGGCATATCATCTGGTTGACTGGCAGGTAATTACCAGTCCCGGAGGTGATGTATTTGCCAAACTGGTGGTACGGATACTGGAGATGTATGAATCAGTAAAGATAATCAAACAGTGTTTAGAAAAGCTGAAGGTGGTTAAGGGAGAAATAGATGCTAAAGTAAAAGAGATTCCACCTGGGGAAGGAATTGGCCGCTATGAAGCCCCGCGTGGGGAGACCTTCCATTATGTACGCTCCGATGGAACTAATCGTCCAGTTAGATACAAAGTAAGGGCGCCCAGTTATATGAATGTCGCATCAAATCAAAAAGCTGTATTAGGTGAAACCGTATCTGATGCGGCAATTATTCTGGCGGCAGTGGACCCCTGCTATTGTTGTACGGAAAGAGTGGCTGTAGTGGATAAAGATACAAACAAAAAAATATTAAACGGCAAGGATTTAATTCGAATGTCTCAAGAAAAAACAGAGAAGTTAAGAAAAGAGCTGTAAAATATGGATACAAGAATTTTGCTTATTACAATTGGGTTACCCCTAATTTTTGGGATTTTCTCTTTACTTATTCCCAGGGGATCGGTTGGGATATGTAAGGGGATAGCTTTAATTGGTTCGCTTACTACTTTTATCTTAACCATATTCCTCTTTTTCCAGAAGCCATTGGAATGGGTGGCGAATGGTTCTATTACTCTGCGGCTGGATAACCTGAGTGGGTTTATTTTTCTTGCCATTGGATTTTTCGGGTTTTTAATTACCCTCTATTCTTTAAAGTTTATGCAGGGTAAATCCCACTTGAAAGAATATTATGCTTATATCCTCTGGACAATAGGGGCAGCCTCGGGTGCAGTACTGGCTAATAATCTTGTTCTTCTATTGATATTCTGGGGGTTCCTCGGGTTAACTTTATATTTACTTATTGGGCTTGGTGAGGTGGATGCCGGTGCAGCAGCAAAAAAGACTTTTATTATTGTTGGTGGTTCTGATAGCTTAATGATTTTTGGCGTAGTAATTATCTGGTTTTTAACAAAGAGTTTGGTAATGGATGAAATTAGTATTCCTATTTCAGGAGGCCTGCCTGTAGCTGCTTTTCTATGCCTTATGATTGCATCTTTTGCAAAAGCAGGAGCAATGCCGCTGCATTCATGGATTCCGGATTGTGCTGAGAAAGCACCTCTTTCGGTAACAGCATTTCTCCCTGCTTCCCTGGATAAACTTCTTGGTATTTATCTTCTGGCACGAATCTGTATGAATATGTTTGAGCTTAATCACTCAATTAACTTAATTCTTTTAATTATTGGTGCGCTTACTATTGTTGCTGCTGTCTTTATGGCAATGGTGCAACATGATTTAAAAAGACTTTTATCTTTCCATGCCATAAGTCAGGTAGGATATATGGTTTTGGGCATTGGTACAGGAAATCCTATTGGTATTGCCGGTGGACTTTTCCATATGTTAAATAATACTATATACAAAGGGTGTCTCTTTTTAACCGCTGGCGCAGTCCAGCATAAAACGGGTACTACCGACCTTGATAAGCTAGGTGGTTTGGCTAAACTGATGCCCATAACTTTTACTGCTTGCCTTATTGCTGCTTTATCCATTTCTGGAGTTCCACCTTTCAATGGTTTCGTTTCCAAATGGATGGTTTATCAGGGAATAATAGAGCTGGGCAGAGAGGGAAGCGAATTATGGGTAATCTGGTTGGTAGCAGCTATGTTTGGCAGTGCCTTAACCCTGGCAAGTTTTATGAAGCTTATCCATGCTACTTTTCTTGGTACCTCCTCATCTGCTGCACAACAATCTTCAGGCAAAAGTGAGGTTCACTGGACGATGTGGCTGCCCATGGCTGTGCTTGCCGGGCTGTGTGTGATTTTTGGTGTGTTTGCCTACGCTCTCCCTTTGAAAAACTTTATACTGCCAGCGGTAGCCGGGATTTCATTCCTGGGAATCTGGTCACCGGGTTTAGCTACTTTACTAATAATTGTTGGAATCATTATAGGGGCTATTATTTATTGGATAGGTAATCTTAAAGGTTTGCGCGAAGATGCCCCTTATATTGGTGGGGAGATACTGCTTTCCCGGAATCGAGTGACAGGAACAGAATTCTATGATACCATAAAAAACTTAGGACCGCTTAAATGGATATATAAAAAAGCTGAAGAAAAAGTGTTTGATATTTATGACCAGGGGAAAAGACTGATTTTTTTATTCACTGGAGGACTGCAAAAAGTTCATACAGGTATATTAACTAACTACCTGGTCTGGTGTCTGGTAGGAATACTGATTTTATTTCTTGTTTTGGTTCGTTTCTTGTTTTAATTAAATAGAGCGCCTTGAAATTTTTTCAATGCATGAAGTACGATGGACAAAGTGTGAGAATGAAACTTTGAAAACTATAGATTGAGAGTGAAAGCACTATGTTTTTAGAATGGGTTGCCTCGCTTATTGGTGAAGAGCCGATTGAGTTATATATACTTTTAGTGTTTATGATTGCTGCGGCAATCATTGCTGTGGAAATAGAGGATTTACTTTCTTCAATTGTAGCCGTAGGTGCAGTTGGACTGGGTCTATCAATTACTTTCCTTACTTTAAAGGCACCTGATTTAGCTATTGTTCAGCTGGTTGTGGAAATTTTATGTTTAATAATTTTAATTCGGGCCACGATTAAAAGAGATATTACACAGGTAAAAGGAAGGCAGAGATTCATTACCATACTTACAAGTTTAACTTTCATTGTGTTATTTTTAGTATTGGCCTGGTCTTCTTTAAAGAATTTACCAGAGTTTGGTTATCCTATAATGAAAGTTGCCAAAAACTATCTTGGGGAAGGGCTTGCCAGAACCGGGGCAACTAATTTGGTAACCTCAGTAATCCTGGATTTTCGTGCTTATGATACCCTGGGCGAGGTGACAGTGCTCTTCGCAGCAATAATTGGAGCATTGGCGGTGTTAAGAAAGATAGGGAGGAAGTAGGAGTAAAAACAAAAATGTCTAATAAACCAATCAAATCTAACGAAAAGGGTATGACTCTGATAGTTAAAACTATCACCCGGTTCACAGTCGGGCTAATACTTCTTTTTGGAATATATATTGTTCTCCATGGGCACCTTTCTCCAGGAGGCGGTTTTGCCGGTGGTGTAATAATTGCCCTTTCCTTTATTCATCTTATGCTCGCTTTTGGAAAAGAGGTTGCCTTAAAAAAGTTAAGCCAATCTATGGCTTCTTTCTTTGAAAGTTTAGGGGCAATAATATTTATATCGATTGCTGTTTTAGGCTTTTTAGGCGGTTATTTCTTTCTTAATTTTTTAAACAAGGGTGAGGCTTTCCAACTTTTTAGT
Source organism: Actinomycetota bacterium (assembly GCA_016870675.1). Taxonomy (GTDB): domain Bacteria; phylum Actinomycetota; class Humimicrobiia; order Humimicrobiales; family Humimicrobiaceae; genus Hydromicrobium. Next base: position 3,332 of record VGAU01000140.1, read on the forward strand.
GCCGGGATAATACCACTGGCTAATATTGCCATAGGTTTCAAAGTTGGAGCGGGACTTTTTGCTGTTCTCTTAGGATTAGTTTTATTGAAAATAGGGGGAAAAGAATGATTTATTTACTTTGTTTAATTCTTTTCTGCGTGGGTCTATACTGTATCATAACAAAAAGAAATCTTATAAAGATTATTATTGGTATAGGGATAGTTGAGTATGCAATTAATCTCTTTTTCATCCTTATTGCTTATAGAATTAGAGGGCGAGCTCCCATTTTAGCCCAGGACCAGGTAATTGAAAATATGGTTGACCCACTACCGCAGGCAATTGTCTTAACTGCTATTGTTATTGGTTTAGCTGTGACGGCCCTGCTGGTGGCAATTGCCATCAGAATTTATGAGAAATATGGTACATTCGATATAGAAAAAATAAAAAGATTGAAAGGGTAAATTAGGAAAACTAAAATGTATATAATTCCATTATTTGTGGTCATACCTTTAGGTTCCGCATTTTTGGTTTCCCTTTTGGGAAAAAGAGTAAAGCGGTTATCTGATGTTTTATCTAATTTAGCCACTTTTTCTCTATTTTTCATTTCTCTGGTCTCAATATATCTGGTTAGAACTCAAGGAATCCTGGTATATAAAGTAGGTGGATGGATACCTCCTATAGGTATATCTATGGTTATGGATGGCTTAACTTCTTTTATGCTTGTAACTGTTAATTTAATAGCTTTTTTAGTAGCCATTTATTCTATAAGTTATATGGAGAAATACACAACTAAGGATAAATTCTATACCCTCTTTTTATTGATGCTTGCAGGGATGAATGGAGTAATTATCACAGGAGATATGTTTAATCTATTTGTATTTTTAGAGATCGCTGCTATTTCTAGCTATGCCCTTGTTGCCTTTGGTACAGAAGCCGAAGAGCTAGAAGCATCTTTTAAGTATGCAGTAATGGGCTCTCTAGCTTCTTCTTTTATTCTATTAGGAATTGCCCTTTTATATAGTTTTACTTCCACTTTGAATATGGCTGATATAAGTCAAACTCTTGCTCAGGGAGGCGGTAATAAGATAATTTTTTTTGTGAGTGCTTTGTTTTTGATGGGTTTTGGCTTGAAGGCAGCCCTGGTACCTTTTCACTGGTGGCTCCCTGATGCTCATCCTTCTGCCCCGGCACCAATATCAGCAATGCTTTCCGGGGTATTAATTAAAGTTCTTGGTATTTACGCTTTAGTGAGGGTTTTATTTAATGTCTTAGGATTAGGAGGGGTAAAGTCAATTTTACAAATTTTAATGGTTTTGGGGATAATTTCTATGCTCGTAGGAGTATTTTTAGCAATCGGTCAGTGGGACTTTAAAAGACTCCTTGCCTTTCATTCTATTAGCCAGATTGGCTATATAATATTGGGAATTGGACTGGGAACACCATTGGGGATATTAGGTGGACTTTTCCATCTATTTAATCATTCCGTATTTAAATCACTACTTTTTCTTAATTCAGGAGCAGTGGTCTATTCTACTGGCACAAGAGATTTACAAAAAATGGGCGGATTAAAAGAAAAAATGCCGGTTACAGGAAATACCAGTTTGGTAGCTTCTATGTCCATTGCTGGAGTCCCTCCATTTAATGGATTCTGGAGTAAATTAATCATTATTATTGCTTGTATTCAGGCAAAGCATTTTATATTTGCTTTTATAGCAGTTATTGTTAGTATTATAACTTTAGCTTCATTTATGAAAGTTCAAAAATATGGATTTTTTGGAAAATTACGAAATGAATTTGAAAAAGTAAAAGAAGTTCCTTTTCCTATGAAATTATCTATGGTTATTTTGTCTATTATTTGTCTT
>VGAU01000141.1 GCA_016870675.1 Actinomycetota bacterium
TATAAACTTATGGAATATATGGGTAAAGATGTTTAAAGAAGTTGTTTTTGAAAGCTTGTCCCACGGGACTTCAATGAAAACCCCTTATTTTTTCACAGTTATGAATAATTGGAAGCTGTTTTTGTATATCTATGCAAAGCAGGTATTAAGGCAGGGAATTTTATCAAGCTTATGGAAAGTAATATATGGAATTGGCGGATGGCTTAATGCATTAATCTATAATATTCTTCCATTCATACTTATAATTTTTGCTGGCTGGTATTACATACAATTTAAATTTAGAAGTAAAAATGCATTATGGATTTTATATTTCTTCATTTGGGGTGTAGTAACCTTCCCGAAGTCTTTTGGCAGGCCCGATATGGGGCATCTTGCTTATGCTTTAACTCCATTGATGATTTTGCTTGTGATATTGATTTTTGAAATTGATATCAGACATAAGATTAAGTTTAATTTTCAAATAATCATAAAATCCATCTTAAGTATTTGTATGGTTTGTCTTCTATTGTCTATCCCAATTTTTATAATAGACAGTATTGCTTTACTATTAAAACCAAAAGCAGAAGTTAAGACAGAAGCCGGAGCATTTTATACGACAAATATAGGTGAGGCACAAGATATAAACAGTGTTATAAAATTTATTAAAAATAATTCAAAAGATGGGGACTATATTTTCGTTACTCCATGGTATTCACCAGCCTTTTATGCACTTACTAATAGAAAAAATCCAACTTATTACGATTCTTTGATAGATCTTGTTGCAAGGCCAAATGCTGCAAAACAGGAAAAATTATGTAATGACCTGTTAAGCAAAAATACAAAAATAGTTATTCATTATTATGCCTGGGGATTTGATAACAAAATGAGAGAAAGACAGTTTCAAAATACCTGTCCGATTATTAAATATTGTATTTATAATAATTATGACTTAGTGCAAAGATATGGATATTACTGGATTTTTGTAAAAAAATAATATTAGAATAATTAGCTTAATCTTAATTGATTTTTATTTTACTTTGAAATATAGTTTAATCTGAATTTTTATAAAATTATTTAAATATCTTAATATTGTTTTCATATCATGTTAAATCTAAAAAAAAAAAATAATTGTTACAGCGGAGCAGGTTTTGAAATTTCAATATTTGACTTGGCTAATAAAATAAAAAATATTATAGGTTTCAGTGGCAATATTGTATGGGACAACTCAAAACCGGATGGTCAACCAAGAAGATGCCTGGATGTAACAAGGGCAAAAAATGAATTTAATTTTACAGTAGGGGCTGATTTTAATGAAGGGCTCAAGAAAACAATAGAATGGTATCTGAAAAATGAAAAATAATCCGGATGATGATTTTTTAATAATTGAAGCTGGCAAATCTGAAAAGCATTATTGGGCAGATTTATGGAGATATAGGGAACTTTTTTATTTCCTGTCATGGAGAGACATATTAGTAAGATATAAACAGACAGTTATTGGAATAGCATGGTCTGTTATCCGCCCTCTTCTTACTATGGTGGTATTTACCATAGTATTTGGAAAACTCGCAAAACTTCCTTCAGGAGAAGCACCTTATCCTGTTCTGGTATTTACTGCCATTTTGCCCTGGCAATATTTTGCAAATGCCCTGTCAGAAGCTTCAAACAGCTTGATTTCAAACCAGAATATGATTTCTAAGATATATTTTCCAAGAATAATAATGCCTACAAGTACAATTATTGTATCACTGACTGATTTTGTAATTTCATTTGTGCTAATGAGTATAACAATGGCAATTTATAGATTTGTTCCCAGCTGGAAAATTGTTTTTATGCCTTTATTTTTACTACTTGCGACAATTCTTTCATTAGGAATGGGATATTTATTTTCTGCTCTTAATGTGAAATATAGAGATTTCAGGTATGTTATTCCATTTATTGTCCAGGTTGGCATGTATATTTCTCCAGTCGGGTTTAGCAGTGATGTAGTACCAATCAGATATAGATTCTGGTATTCTCTTAATCCAATGGTTGGCGTAATCGATGGTTTCAGATGGTCAATAATAGGGAAAGGCACGGCCATTTATTGGCCAGGTTTTATACTCTCCATTGTAATTACAATTTTAATTATTATCTGGGGTTTCTGGTATTTTAGAAAAACTGAAAAAACTTTTGCGGATAGAATTTAAGCCAATGGAAATCATAATTAAAGTAGAAAATCTTGGGAAAAAATATATTATTTCACACCAAACTCAAGACAGATATCTTGCACTAAGAGATGTAATTGCCAGCGGAACAAAAAAAGTTGTAAAAACCATTGCAGGGAAGCCATCTTTGGTACCAAAAAAAGAAAACCTTTGGGCTCTTAGAAATATAGATTTTAATATTGAACAAGGTGACAGAGTTGGAATAATAGGAAGAAACGGTGCCGGAAAATCAACACTTCTAAAGCTTTTATCAAGAATAACTGAACCATCAGAAGGAAAAATTGCAATAAAGGGAAGAGTATCGAGTTTACTGGAAGTTGGAACAGGTTTTCATCCTGAATTGACAGGCAGAGAAAATGTTTACCTTAATGGTGCAATTCTTGGTATGGGCAAACAGGAGATAAAAAAGAAATTTGATGAGATTGTTGACTTTGCCGAAATTGAAAAGTTCCTGGATACGCCTGTTAAAAGATATTCTTCCGGTATGTATGTAAGGCTGGCTTTTGCTGTTGCAGCCCATCTTGATTCAGAGATTCTTGTTATTGATGAGGTACTGGCTGTGGGAGATGCCCAATTCCAGAAAAAATGCCTCGGGAAAATGGATTCTGTATCATTAAAAGAGGGAAGGACTGTATTGTTTGTAAGCCATAATATGGGAATTATCAGGAATCTATGCAATCACGGAATTCTTCTTGATAGAGGAGAGATAAAATATAAGGGTGACATGGAAGAAACCATTTCTACTTATGAATATGAAAATCAAAACATATTATCTATATGGAAGAATAATAAGGATTTAGATAAAACAGATTTTTTTGATATTGAAAATGTTGTGTTATTAGATGAAAAAGGAAATTCAAAAAGAGAATTTTTTAATAGTGAAAGCATAATAATTAAAATGGATGTAATAGTAAAAGAAATACATTCAAAAATGCTGATTCTCTTATTTTTTACAAAACATGGAGAAACTGCTTTCACATATCCTATTTTTTTAGCAAGTAAAAACTCGCTTAAAAAAGGCAAACAAACAGTTTTTTTGGAAATACAAAAATTTTTATTAAATGAAGGTACTTATTTTATTACTATTGATAATTCACTTCATTGCATTCAAGGACTTGCCAAATATGAAAATATTTTAAACTTTGAGGTAAGGTTTGATAAAATGGAAGGTATGCCGGCACTTGAAAATGTTCCGGGTTACGTTTTTCCACTTCTTAACTGGAGATTAGAAGAATGAGTCTAAATCAGCCAAGATTTGTTTGTACGACTCCTATCAGAAATGAAGCAAAAATATTAGATAGATTTTTAGAATGCACAAGCCTTTGGGCAGATAATATAATAATTTCTGATCAATACTCCGAAGATAATTCAAAAGAAATAGCAGGAAGATATCCAAAAGTTACTTTAGTGGAAAATTTTGAGCAGGAGTATAACGAAAAGCAAGTCAGACAAATTTTGATAGATGAAGCAAGAAAAATAAATGGACCAAAAATAATTTTTGCTGTTGATGCTGACGAGGTGCTTTCACCGGAAATTTTAAGCAAAGATGGCATAAATATATTTCTAAGTGAAAGACCAGGAACGGTATTTATGGCAAATTTTGTGAATATATGCCCGGATATGAATCATTACTGGAATGGACCACTAAGATTACCTGTTGCTTTTTATGATGATGGCATAAGTCAATTTAAGGCTAATAAAATACATACTTTTAGAAATATTTGTCCAGAAAATGCCCATAAAGTTGATATTGATAATATAAGAATAATGCATTTTCAATTTACTGATTGGGAAAGGATGGAAAGTAAGCATAGATGGTATCAATGCTGGGAAAGAATAAATAATCCAAAAAAAAGCGCTATCGAAATTTATAGAGGATATCATCATATGTATTCAATAAGTCAGGATGAAATGCATGATATTCCTGATTTCTGGTTTGAAGAATATAAAAAAATGGGCATTAATATTGATGTAATAAATAAAGATAGTGAGTACTACTGGGATAAAACCGTTTTGGATTATTTTAATACATATGGAACAGAATTTTTTAAAAAAGAAGCCATATGGGATATAAACTGGGTTGAAAAGGCAAATTATTATAAATATAAAAATCCTGAAAAATTCAGAGATCCCAGAAACAAATTTCAGAGGTTTATTCATGAATGGCTTAAAAAAATGCAAGCAGATTATAATAAATTAAGTGTGAGAATAGTATCTAAATTACTTAAATTGTTATTTAAACAGTAAAAATGGAAAATTTGAAAATAAATAAAAATATTTTAGGGGAAACCCTTAAGATTGTAGCAGAAAAATTAGGAGCACCTGCAAAAAATACAATATTATTTGAAAATCGTGGTAAGCATTTATTTGAAATTAAAACTATTTTAGAAGATACCCGAAATGGAAAATTGTTAGATATCGGAGGGGGTTTAGGAGTTAATTTTTTTTGTTTGCACAATCTTAAAAAAAATAATTTTGATTTTACTTTAATAGACAGATTTGAAGAATATAATGATAGTAACAGAATGGGTTCGTTCAATTCGGCGGCCAATCTTATTAAAGAAGCAAGTATAAATATTGTCAATCAGGATTTCTGGCAAAATAAAAAACTGCCATTTCAGGATAATTATTTTGATTTAGTATCAATTCTTGATGTTACAGAGCACTTACCCGGGAACCCCTTATATTTATTAAAAGAAACATATAGAATATTAAAACCGGAAGGATTATTGTTTTTAGGTGGGCCAAATTCAGTCAGCTTATTAAAAAGAATAACGATGTTTTTTGGCAGAAACCCTTATATTAGTCTGGAAACATGGCTTGATGATAAATACTTCTTCCACTATAGAGAATACAGCAAGCATGAGCAGGAAGAATTAATAAAGCTTTCAGGTTTGAAGTTAATTAAAACATATATGCTTGCTGAACCTTCAAATACTCAGGCTAAATATAGATT
>VGAU01000142.1 GCA_016870675.1 Actinomycetota bacterium
TAATTGAAGAATTAAGTAAATTCAAAGAAATTGAGAAAATAGTTATTAACTAATTTTCGTCTTATAATTTGCACAGAAATTTGCACAGAACAAGTAAAACAAAAAATTTTTTTATAAATGCCTTCAGATATTTGCGAAGAATATCAAGTTTTATCCTCCTTCCGGGAGCCGAGATTAATTCACTGGACATAGCTTAACCATGAAATTTATAGCAGACATAATGGTAGGAAAACTAGCTAGATATATGCGCATGGCAGGATATGATGTTATGTATATAAACACCGCCAGCGATGACGAGATAATAAAAATAGCCAGAGAAACCGATAGAATTATTTTAACCAGAGATTCTCTAATGCTTGCAAGGAGAGAATTCAAGAAAGGAATTATAAAATATCTGTATATCAAAGAAGATAAACTTGAGAATCAGTTAGACCAGATAAAATTAGACCTCAAAGTATCTTTAAAACCCAATCTTGTAAGATGTATTGAATGCAATGAAAAACTAATAAAAGTAAAAAAGGAAGATGTTAAAAACAAAGTACCTCCGTATGTATACAAAACACAGAAAAATTTTCTGTATTGCAAAAATTGTGACAAATATTATTGGAGAGGGACCCACTACCAAAATATTAAAAAAGCTTTTCTAAATATGGGATAATAATTGTTGTTTTATTAAAGTAGAATTTTTTATATTTAACCTATATAATTCATATTGCAGATAGGTATTTATCGGCTTTAATGACTTATATTAATTTTTTAATGCTGGATTGAAAATGAAAATTATCAAAGACTTAGTAAAAAAAATATCTGACTTTTTTTATAGTATCCCCAGGATATTATTTATTAACTTCTACAAACTTTTTACAAGAGCTAAAGTTTTTAATACAAAAAGATTGCCCAGAGACAAATCTGTAATACTTGCTATAAATCATACTGCAGATGCTGATTCAATAATATTACTGGCCGCAATTAAAAAGAAAATATGTTTTATTGCTGAAAGCGAAAATTTTGGTAACTGGCTTACTAGCTTTTTTATGAGAAAATTTGCAAATTGCGTTCCAGTATTTAAAGAACAATTTTCAAAAAATGTTAAAAGTTTTAAAGAACTTTTTAATATATCTAAAAATAAGAATGTTTTTTTTGGAATATTTCCGGAAGGCGTGCTCAATAAAAAAAATGGCTTTAAAAAACTTCAAAAGGGTGCAGCTTACTTTAGTTATAAAACAAAACTCCCAATAATTCCTATCTATATGCACAATTTAAACAGGGGCCCTGACAGTAAAAAATGGATCTGGATTAATAGAATAACCAGAGGGATACTCTCACTTATTATTAATGCTTTTAGAAAAGTAAATGTATTTATAGGCGAGCCTATAAATCCAATGGCAGAAACCATTATAGAGGATTTTAAGGATTTTACCGATCCGGGAACTTATAAAAAGATCATTGATAATATCAATGAGGCTCTGGAAAAAGAGTTTCTGGAACTGGAGAGCGAAGCTAATGATTTATTCGGTACCTCTAAAGAAGAAGATACTTCTGGGACTAATCTGGTAGATGATAACTTGGTAGATGACGGTCTGGTAGATAATCTTACTGAAAACCCTAAGAAGCTAAATTCCTAGTTAAACCCTTTTCTTTTTGGTTTCCGTTGATTTGAGTGACATCTTATGAAAACTGCTTTTTTCCTCAGATAGAAAATTATCAGAAAGGGGATATAATCAAAATCTTGATTATTGACAAACAGTATTTCTGTATTACAATAAATATGTATTACTGATAATCTGAAATAAGGAGGTGCTGAGATTGTCCGAGCAGGAAAAAATTATAACCAAAATTGTTAAGCCATTATCCAGAGGGCAGATCACCATTCCAATAGAGTTTCGCAAGAAACTTGGAATAGGATCCAATACTATTCTAAATCTTGTTCTAAAGGGAAATAAAATAGAGATTACACCTGCTGTGGTTCGAGAATTTAACGAGGAAGAGTTGAGGGAATATACAGATAAGGAAATTTCCCAGTTTCTAAAAGACGATAAAATAGACAAAGACACAGCAAGAATTGTAAAAAGGCTTCTTTCTGAAGGGAAACTATAATATGACTGAAAAGAAGAAAGTTTTTTTAGATGCCTCTGCCTTTATTGCCGCCGCAGGGTCTGCCAGTGGCGGTTCTTCTTTAATTTTGGAAGTCTGCAGAGGACTTCACTTTTCTGCAGTTGTAACCCGCAAGATTCTTTTAGAGGCTCAGAAAAACATTAGAAGAAAGTTATCTACTGAAGCTCTCCTGCGTTTCTATAAAGAAATAGCTAAACTAAATCCAGAAATTATAAAGCCACCAACTGAAGAAATGCTAAGCAAGTATAATGACATTATAGCTCTTAAGGATCGCCACGTTCTTGCGAGCGCCCTGGAATGCAAAGTTGCTTTTCTTATTACCCTGGACCAAAAACACTTTCAGACAGAAGTTATAAGGCAAGCAAACCTGCCAATAACTATTATGACTCCTAAAGAGTTCTTAGAATTTGTAAAAAAACAAAAATATTAAAATTTTCATGATCTTTTATTAGGTTTCTATGTTCATAGGAATTGACAGCTGCAGAGCAGGTTGGGCAGCAGCATCCATTAATGATTACAATAAAATAGATATTTCTATTTATAAGGATATTAATAAGTTATGGGAAAACTTTAAAAAAGCTGATTTAATTTTTATAGATATACCCATTGGACTTATAGATGGTTATGTAAAAGAAAAAGAAAGAAACTGTGATAAAGATGCAAGAAAACTCCTCGGCCTAAAAAGAGGTCCCAGCGTTTTTCCCACACCTTCTAGAGAGGCAGCTAACGCAGCAAATTATAAAGATGCCTGTAAAATAAACAAGTCAATTACAGGAAGAAAAATTTCAATTCAAACCTGGAATATTTGCAAAAAAATTAAAGAGGTTGATGATTTCCTTTCAGAACCAAATAATGCTAATGCAACCAGTATAATAAAGGAGTCGCATCCTGAAATATGTTTTTTTGCACTTTCTGGCAGTTCAACATGTTTTTCAAAGAAAAATATAAATGGTGTGTTTGAAAGGAAAAATATACTTAAAAAATTTACTCCTGATCTTGATTTTATATTAGACAGCGCTTTAGCAAAATACAACAGAATTCAGGCAAATATTGATGACTTCTTAGATTGTCTTGCTCTCGCTATTAGCGCCAAATTAGCCTTTAAATTAAATAGTGTTTCTAAAATTCCTACAGCAGAACAAGTAGATTCTAAAGGTTTTATAATGCAGATATCTTTTTTTCTAGCATCAGCTTCCTCTGCTTCTTAATAAATATCATAAATATCTGATATGCACCCAATCCTATACTTTCTTTTTAAGCACCAATTTAGCTATATTCCTATCTACATTTCCGCAAAATATTCCTGCAAATAATTATGAGCTAATCTTATTGGCTCTGGAATCCTGAATTTACTTACATCAAGAGTAAATTTTATGGCAGAACTAAGGCTTATTTTATGACCCTGGGATACAAAAACAGGTTTTCCATTATCTTTTGTGACAAGCGCTGCACCTATAATTTCACCATTTTCTTTTAAAAAGCTATACTCCCCCCTATGTATTAAGGTTAAGGAGCCTTGATAATCACCACATAATTTTTTCTTTGCACACCCAATTGATGGTAAGTCAAATAAAATACCCATGTGAGAGGCTATTCCTAATCTTCGGGGGTGACTATAACCCGAATTGCTTTCAGATACTTTTTAGATGACGCAACAGGTTCTGTTGCTGCTGCAGTCGGTATTAAAATAATTTTTATTTTATGAGCTAGTTTTCCAACTACTTCTAGGAATTTCTTTCCAACTTTTTAGAAACATTGCATTTTCATGATTTTCTTTCCAGTATTTGTGAAACTCAGAGATATATTCAGAAGGCAAAGTTTTTTTTCTTGTAAAGATTAAAAGACATACTCTACTTTGTGCTCATATATACATTTCTCAATCAATGTGATAATTTTATTAAATTCGCTCTCTGAAATATTATCCCAATTATCCTCGGTAATTGGTTCAATTTCCCACCCAAAACCATAATTGCTGTTATAGCCAGACCAATAATATGTTCTCCTTTTATATTCTACCTTACCACCTGCAAGCCAATCATCAAATTGATCACGATAATATTGGGAATCAACAATTATTTTGATCATAATTTCTACCTCTGTCTTTCAACTATTCCAAATTGTTCACGTTGGTCATTATGAACCAGAGCTGAGTTATAAAGTTTTTCTAATTCTTTGTAAAGTTTAAAAAGAAATCTATCTTTGAAACTTCTAAATGGTGTCTGGTTAGTGTATTGGTCGAATAAATTTTTCTCTTTTTCACTTGGACTGATAATAAAAAATCTCGTAGGAAATCTCCTTGGTATTTTTAACAGTCTATCTAAACCAGATTTTACTCTTGTTGTTTCCTCTACTTCAAAAGCATACACAGGAAATAATCCATAATCATCTTCATCAAACCATAAGGCATCTATTTCTCTAATTTTTCCTAAGTTAGGACCTCTAAAAATATCGTTACAGTCAGATACACTGACAAAATCCCTCAACAGTTTTCCTTGAAAATTTCTAACGGTCTGATCGTGTGGAGGTGCATAAGTTTCATACCCATAGATTTTCCCAAGTGTAACCAGCATTCCTTGAGCAATTCCGTGATCGATCTCTGATTCTTCAGTAAAACCTTGTGCTTCAGGTCTGATTGAAATTTCTTCAACAACTTTATAAATACCGCTCCTCTCAGGCGGTACTGGTTCAAAAATTTTATATTGTCTTACAACTCTTCTGATAGTATCCTGCCAAGTTGGATTAGTATTAGTTTTAGGGTGACCTTCTACAATTTTGTTAATCTCAGATAAATGACCTTGCCCACCTAACTCTAATAAGGCATCTCTTACAATGTCTTTCCAAGTGACTTTCTCTTCTTTCATGACAAATCCCTTTCTTTAGAATCTTTTGGATAAAGTGTTTTTATTTTTTTAGAGGCTTTAAAAGCGCTAACATTTATTCCCTTTGATTTAGTAATAAATCGCTCAATATATCTAAATGTAACTCCATATTTCTGACAAATCTATA
>VGAU01000143.1 GCA_016870675.1 Actinomycetota bacterium
AGCAGAAACCGGTATTTTAAAAGAAGAGGAGACAATAGAAGATGCAGACCAGAAAACCGGGGAAGGTTATGAATCAGAGAAAGTCGAGATTGTCATTGATGAAGATAAGAATCTATCTGATGGAGATAAACTGTTTCAAACTATTTGTCTTAAAGCAATTGATGATTATCCAAAGTGGACAATTGATAGCGGGAGTGTGGTAGTATGGAATGGCTTGGAAAAAGAAGATAATGTTTTATCCATCCGCAGGTCACCAGACAGCCAATCAGTTGTCATACAGTCTCCTGCAGGGAAAATAGTTGATCTTGTGGTTCTTGATTTTATAGATGCGAGTACAGTTGGGTATGCAGTGATTACCAAAAATGGCAAAGGAACTGTTGGACTCATGAAGTTTGAACATGGGCTGAGTAAACCTGATTATTCTATAATCTACGAGAAAGAACTGCTGGCATCAATTAGAGATATATCGTTTATAAACAGAGATGAGTTTTTAATTTTATATGTATTAGAAAATCAAACAGAAAATAAAAATGCTGTTGTAAGCTATATAAATACTAGAAATAAAGAAGAAAAAGTTTTACTGAAATTTAATATAATACCGGACGGCGAAGAAGATAAGACTTACGATGTTCAAAAAGTATCGGTTTCACCGGAAGGAACATATGTATATACAGTCTATAATTCTACTTCAGAAAAACAGGGAGCGCTGGCAATCTTTGATCTTTCAAGTAGGAAGCTGATAGGTGTAATAAGTCAGGTTTCAAGCGCAGTGTGGATTGGAAATACACATATACTCTATTCTTCATTAGCTAGAGGTGGAGAGGTTTTTATTTATAATGTAGAAAGCAAGAAAAGCTATAAAATGACCAGAATTAACAGGTATGCAGTAGATCTGGCATTCTGTCCTAAATCAGGTGGGGTAATTGTTTATAATACAGATCCTTTCTCTAACGAAGCCATAGGATATGCTGTGAGCTGTAAGGATTGGAAGGAACTGGACCAGGCAGTAAACTGTATTTTTGAGGCTGTAGCGGATGAAGATACCGTAATTTTTTCTAAATATAATGATGATAAAAGTGGTGAATCTTCTGATCTTATAGTTAAAGAAGGAGGGTACCGTAGATTAAAGTCAAAATGGGAACTTCACCTTTCTGATGAATTTTCTACTAACTATCAAAATGCTGTTCTGGCTACAGTATGGAGTAGATACTAGATATCGCCATTTCAGGTTTTTTGTTGAGTTCAAAATACAACCCTGAATCTAAACAAACTATTGTTAAAATTAATAAATATCACAATGGCGGCTTATTTATGGTCTTACTTTTTCTTTTAGAAATAATCAGGTAAGCAATTAATCCAATAATCAGAACAGAAAAAACCGAGCTAAAAATTACTGTTAGAAGTAATGAAGATTGTTTTTCCGATTTACCAACTTGCGGTTCTTCGGTTACATTATTATTTAATATGAAAGTTTCTTTTTCTGGTTTCGGTTCTATTATCTCAATACATTCTATTTCTATAGCGTTATCAACTATAGTTTCAAAAAAGTAAACAGAACCGGAAGTGCCTGCTGCGATATATTTACCGTCGGCGGAGATATCAATTTCTCCTGCAAATTCATTTAAATCAAATTCAGCGTTTTGAGAAGGGTTGTTCCTTTCAAAAATATGCACTTTATTGTCCGTCCCGCCAACTGCAATATAGCTGCCGTCATCAGCAATATCCAGCGCTCCCAGACTAACATTTTTTATATTCCAGGAATTAACCGGCTGATTTGAGTCCTTTGAAAAGATATAGACATTGCCCCCAAACATAGTAGCTGCGCCAATATACATGCTGTCAGGTGTAAATCCTAAGGCGCGCACGGAAGCATTATCCGGTGTGGTGAATTTCCAAACAGGTTCTTTTGAGTCTATGGAAAATAAAAATACTGCACCATCGCTTGATTCTGAGCCAAAGACAGCAAAAGAGCCATCAGCAGAAATTATAGATTCGTCAACAGGAGAATCTCTGGTTAACATTTCAGAACGCACTAAAGGCTCATTTGAATCTCTGGAGAAAATATAAGCACGGCGATCAGGACAGCCAGTAGCGGTAGCAATATATGATCCATCATCTGAAAGTGATACATCATGAAAGTTTCCTATAGTTTGATATTTCCAGAGAGGTTCTTTTGAACCAGCTTTCCATAAAATTAACACATCATACGCCTGGCTTTGTCCTTCTTGCGAGATACTGGATTCTCCTCCGCCGGCCATGGCAGAAGCCATATATTCTCCATCAGAGGATGATATGGCTACATTATAAGCTCCTCCTGTAACCTGACCTTCTGCAGAATATTCCCATACCGGATTATTGGAATCTTTATTAAATAATAATGCCTGGCTGCCAATGGCTGCAAAGATCTTCTCACCGTCAGCAGAGATATCAATTCCGCCTTTTACATCACCCCCGATTTCTAAACCTGTAGATGCTTCATAAATCCATAGAGGATCAGATCCGTTGGTATCAAAAAGATAAATATGATAAGAACTTTGAGCGGCCAGATATTTTCCGTCATCTGAAAGAGATACCCCGCCAATCCATTCTTTACCTGTTTGATATCGCCAGATGACCTCACTTTTTTCTTTACTAATTAGAACTATTTCGTTTTTACTAAAATCACTGGAAAATAATACAGGTCCATTAGCCGGTGAGTCAATTATTGAGTTACGGGCTTTACCTATTCCGTTGGAGGCTTCAAAATAATAAAAATTTGCCCCGATTTTATTTGGGACAAATTTATAAATATATTTAACTCCCTGTTTATATTTATTATCAGCAGGATTTTCTTTTTCCATATCAATCATTTCACCATTAAAATATATTTTTACATATTCCGGAGCACGGCCTTTTTCGTCTTTATAGATGACTGAATAAGTGTAGCGCATACAAACCGGCCCCCAAAAAGGGTAGACTTTTCCATTGTCAAGAATTGGAGCATCTTTTGTTTCTTCAGGTGTTAATTGGGGAATTTGAATAATTTCACCAGTATCAATTTTAGTTTCTGCTAAACTCAAAATTGTTAGCAGCAGGATACATAAAATAAAGAAAATAGTTATAATTTTTCTCATATTATAATTTTAGACCAAAAAATATAATTTGAACAGAAAATCAACCGGCAGGTAAAATAACAGAGTCAGTCTTAGACTTGAAAGATTTTTTATTGTATTTTTTTATTTTAGTTTTTTATAAAAATTTTTATTTGAAAGGATATGCCAATTTTTTATTTTATTAAATTATTTTTATACAGAGAGTTTTATGCCAACAAACGATATCAGTCTTGCATAATAGTATCATCAATGATACTATTATGGATATAAATTGGTATCATTACAAATTAAACTAATATCATGGATAAAGAATTGTTAAAACAAATAATAATAGAATGGCAGGAGTTTTCATTTCCAAATTTAATAGAGAGAGACTATAGGATACCTTTAGACTCAATGAAAATAATAACAATAACAGGTCCTCGCCGTAGCGGGAAAACATCGCTAATTTTTCTACTGATACAACGGTTATTAAAAAAAGGTATCAAAAAGGAACAAATTCTTTTTATTAATTTTGATGATCCAAGATTAATGCCATTTGATGCCCCTGGAATAGAAAATATAATGAATGGCTACAGGGAATTGTATCCTGAAAACTTGAATAAAATTAATTTCATTTTTTTTGATGAAATTCAAAGTGTCAGGGACTGGGAAATTGCAGTTAGAAGATTATATGACACTAAAAAATTCAGAATATTCTTAACCGGTTCATCATCAAAAATGCTAAGTAGAGAAATTGCTACTAACCTTAGGGGTAGAGCTGTAAATTTTGAAATTCTGCCTTTCTCCTTTAAAGAAACATTAAAAGCAAAGGGAGTCAAACCCGATAAAAATATAGCATATTCTCAAAAAAGATTTGAAATAATAAATATCTTGAACTCCTATTTTGAATTAGGAGGATTCCCCGAAATAATTCTAGAAAAGAACAATGAGCTAAAAATCCGTATTCTTAAAGAATATATTGAAACAACTTTTTTCAGAGATTTAGTCGAGAGATATAATATAAAAAATCAGAGTTTAATGAGAGAATTAATCAGGTACCTCGTAACGAATATTTCTTCAGATTTCACTTTAAATGCGTTCTTCAAATGGATAAAGCAAACATATCCAATAACAAAAAGAACTCTTATTAATTATGTTAATTATCTGGAAGATATAAATCTTTTCTTATTCATAAGAAAATATTCAGTTTCTTTAAAACAGCAGGTTATTGCTCCAAGAAAAACTTATATTGTAGACAATGGTTTCAGGAATGCTTATGGTTTTAAATTCAGTGATGATAAGGGTAAAGTTCTAGAAAATACAGTTTTTCTGGAATTAAAACAGAAACTGATTAAAAATCCACTAATGGAATTATATTACTGGAAGGGCTATAAAAAACATGTGGTTGATTTTGTTGTAAAAAATGGAAAAGATATAGAGTGTCTTATACAGGCATGTTCCGATTTAAGTGATTTTAAAACAAAAGAAAGAGAAATCAGAGCACTAGTAGAAGCTTCACGGGAGTTAAATTGTGATAAACTGTTTATAATTACACTTGATTATAATGGTGAAGAGAAAATCAATAGCCAAAAAATAATTTATAAGGCTGTCTGGGGATGGCTTATTGAAAATGCTGTTAAATTTTAAATTAACACGATACTTAAAGAACTATCTGCACAGAGATTTGCCCTATCTTTTGTTTAGAAAGTCTATAAGAGAGTTTGCGGCTTCTTCATAATATAATAGATTTCTCTTAAATCTAACAGATATGCCTAATTTATCAGTTATAGGTTTTAAAACATTAATAAAATCTTTTTTATCTACAATTAAAATTTCCGGAATTTTATTCAGCTTGTCAATCAAAACAAGTATTTCTTCGGGTAATAAAAGATAATTTTTCCTTAAGCTTGAGAGGCTATGTCCTAAAATTTCTCCGGTTAAGCCATCAACACATAAAAACACAAGAGGCATATAAGGTCTTGACTTCTTATCATTAATACATAAAGGAAAAAAATCACAACCTACTTCCCAAGCCCCTTCTTTTTGT
>VGAU01000144.1 GCA_016870675.1 Actinomycetota bacterium
CTGAGTTTTTAACTTGCGGAAAGACAGTTATATCGCTATTTAAATTATTTAATATAAATTTATTTGAAAGAGAAAATCCATAAAAAATCTCTTATATGCTTCTCTTATCCGACACTTTAAACCAGTATTCAAACAATTCTTTTTCTAATTTTCGATAATTCTTACATCTCTCTTCTACTATTTCCCAGAATCTATTATTATGCTTCCTTTCAATAACATGAACCAGTTCATGAAAAATAATATAGTCTATCAAATATTTCGGTAAATATTTCATGAATCTATTGACTGTTAAATTTTTAAATGAACTCAGGCTTGCCCATTTTGTCTTCATTTTTCTAAAATAAATGTGATTTATTTCTATTTTTAAATCATCTATTATTTCTTTTACAGCATTATATATTAGTTTTTCAAACTCCTCTTTAGACCTCTCAATCAACTCCTTACTTTCTGCTTTAGTAAGACACTCTTCTATAAAATTAATTTTCTTATAAATCCAACTCTTATTTCTACCGTAAATAATATTAGGCCTATATCCAAAGGGGAGAACGAAAAGAAGCTTGCCTGTTTTTAGCTCCACTCTGGGATATTTTATATCCCTATAAGAGACTTTATATGAATAATTATTTAATGCCATAATTTTTAATTTGCTCTATTAGTTTCCTATATAACTCATCCATTTCTTCTAAAGTAATTTCATATTTTTTCTTAAGTCTTCTTGAAAATTTTCTTGCTTCTCTTTCCACATTCTTTTCCTCGGTTGGCTGATTAAACCAACCTGGAAACAAATAGTCACTTAGTTTATTTGATATATCTTTTATTTCGTTCATCAACTCATCTTTCTTGCCAAATTTTTCCTCCAGGACCAGCAGTAAAGAATATTCAAGATCAGAAAATCCTAAAGTTTTCTGCCTGCTACTAAGACTGCGTATTTCATCGATTATACTCTTGCCTTCAGAATATATTCTCTGGTAATCCTTAGTTCTTTCTTTCCATAACTCAAGTAGCCTTTCTACTCTTTCAACTAGAGATTCATAAATAGGATTTTTATACCTCTCTACAAGGACCATCTTATTTAATGCAAAAAGAATATTTGCAGCTTTTTCCTTTTTACTTTTAATCCTCTCTTCAAGTTCTTCAAGATATTTTTGGTCAAAAGAAACTTCGGGAAGCTCTGTTTCCAAACCTTTTATTTCAGTGGACTTATGAATAAATTTAATAGTCTTATCAAAATATTTTTCCACATAATCTTCAACTGGAGACTTTTGATTTACTACTTTCATATAATAAGTATAAACAGCAGTAATCCATTTATAATCTTCCAAGTATTCTATCTTTATCTCTTTTGAACCCAACAATTCAAAAATTTTCCTTAAACTCTTATAATTCTCAATAAACTCTCTCTCGTTTACCTTATCCACAGTTAAAATCTCGACAGCCTTTAATAGAGTATCTCTATCATAATTTTTAGGTAATTTTTCAAATATCTTAAAAATTTCATCGATAAGATGTTTAAACTCCCTCTCCATGTTTTCATAATTGAAGAGTACACACCTTATATCTTCTTCGTTATAAATCTTAAAGGCTTTTTTTATTTCTCCTAACACTCCAACATAATCAATAATAACTCCTGCCTCCTTTAAATCCTTATATGGCCTGTTTGTTCTGGCAATTGCCTGAAGCAGTCTGTGTTCTTTAAGAGGTTTATCCAGATATATAACCTGAAGTTCAGGGACATCAAATCCGGTAAGCAGCATATCAGTAACAATAAGTACCTTGGGATATTCCTCATCCTTATATTTATCAACTATATCCTTCCTGACACCTCTGATATCTTTAGTTCCGAATCTCACTCTCATCTCTGCAACTCTCTCAGTCAGCTCCTGTCTATCACCTCTATCATAGGTCATTACTATTTCAGAGTATTCCGGAGGTAAAAACTTATCCAGTTCTTTTTTATACCTGTCGCAGGCTATCCTGCTGGCAGCAACCACCATAGCCTTAAATTTACCATCGACATTCTCCTTAAAATGTTCTGCTATATCTTTTACTATCAGATTAATTCGATTCTTATTTTCCAGCACTACTTTTATTGTAGTTAGTTTTTCTTTAATTCTCTCTTCAACTTTTTCACTTAAATCCTCAGGCAGTTCTTCAAGTTCTGAATCCAGAAAACTTTGCAGCATATCTCTTTTTAAATGAACTTCTTCAGTAAGCCTCGGCTGGTAAACTATTTTTACTGTAAATCCGTCTTTTATGGAATCAGCTATGAAATATTTATCAAGATAAAGTTCATCCGGTGGGTAGCTAAATTCAAGGTATGTATCCCTCTCTTTTTTCGATATTGGAGTTCCGGTAAAAGCAAAGAAAAAAGCACTTTTAAAAATACATTTCATCTGAGCAGCAAGCAAGCCGTATTGAGTCCTGTGACCTTCATCGATAAAGACTATTACATTTTTTCTATTTATTATTGATTCTTTATTTTTTGAAATCTCTTCAAGCTCTTTCTGAACAAGAATTAGCTCCTCTGGTTTAAACTTATGAATGAGAGTTATAAATATTCCTCTCTTACCCCGGTAATCATCGTATTTTAAAATTCTTTTTAGTGTTCTAACTGAATCTATAACTTCCGGTTTTTCCATATCCAGGAAATTAAATTCATCACTCAGTTGTCTCTCAAGTTCAATTCTATCTACAATAAAAAACATAGAAGGATTTTCGAGCTTATCCAAATAATAAAGCTTATTAGCAGCGAATATCATGGTGAAAGTCTTACCACTTCCCTGCCAGTGCCATACCAATCCTTTATTCTTTTGTTCCTCTCCCACTAAATTTTTCTCTACCCTTTTTACTATCTTATTGGAAGCTGCGTATTGCATATAACGGCATATAATCTTACTTGCTTCTTCTCTTTCAATTCTAAAAAAAATATAGTTCTGGATAATATCCAGAACAGCACCACAGGATAGCATCTCTACAGCCGAATCAATTGCATCTTTTCCATCGCAACGCCACAGGTGAGTTAAAACTTCTTCTCTCCAAGTTACAACCGGAAAATATCTTGCAATAGCTTCAGCAGCAACTCCTATTTGAATATATTTATAAAGTTCAGGAACAGTATTTTTATAATCAATAATTTGCCTGTATGCGGTGTGCCAGCTTTCAGATATAATCAAAGGATTCTTACATTCTATATTTGCAATGGGAATGCCATTTATATACAGTACAATATCTAATCTTATAAAATCCCTGCCGTGATAATAAACCTGCCTTGATACTACGAATTCGTTTCTACCGGTATCCTGAAAATCAAAAAGTTTTACATACTTTACTACTTTTTCTTTCTCGAACTTTATTGGAATACCAAACTTATAATAATTAAGAATAGCTCTTGAGCCTTCTATGCCTGTACCGGTAAGTTTTAGTATATTTATTACCTTATTTATTTCTTCATTTCCAATTCCTGATTTTTTATTAATTACTTTAAGACATCTCGATAGAGATGGGATAAGCAGAGGCTCTTCATAACTTATTCTTTCAAGACTATCGGCAGGAATAAACTTCCAGCCTTTTTCTTCAAGGTTTTTGATTATGTAATCTTCAAGATTTTTTTCAATAAAAGTCATACTAAGCTTCAACCTTTACCCTTTTTCTACCTGTTAACAAATCATTCATCAATCCTTTCTTTACTCTTTTTAATTTATTCTTTTTTTCTTTTAGTAACTGAACTTTCTCATCTACTGTAGATAGTATTTCCGCTATTTTATTTTGTTCGGTAAAAGGTGGGAGAGGTATGATAAAATCTTCTAATGCTTTCTTTGATAACTCTTTAAAAGTACTTCCACTACTTGAATGCTCTAGTAAAGTTTTTTTGCTCAATAGATAGTATGCATAAAATATAGAATTTATTTCTTTTAAACTCTTTGGTATTAATCCCTTACATCCTTGATTAAAAGTCGCTTTGCCTTTAACTATAGCAACATAACCGACTGGTGCCCTCGTAGATATTACAATCGACCCATTAGGCATGAGAGTTAAGTTTGTTTCCCTTAATCCTTTCTCTGTAATCTTCCTTTCACTATTTTCAATAAATAATTTCCCATTCAATTTGCTCATATCGGCAGGTGTAATCCAATTAATATGCCCATTATTCCAATATTCTTTTTGTTTTGTAGAAGGTGTTGTACCGGTTTTAATTTCAAATAGATCAACTATTTTTCTTATCTTCCACTCTTTTGGTGCTTTACCTATCTTTGTTTCTTGAAATTTACTATTACTCACTATCATCCCCAAATTTCCAAACCTCTTATATCTCTAAATATAATCAATAAACTTTTTGACAACTTTATGACAACTTTTTTGACAACCAAAGTAGTAAAGTCTCTTAATTATTAATCCCAAACCTAATCCCCAACTTAATCGTCAATCATTATTTAAATCTTTCATTTACTTATAATCTCCCAATACCCATCTCTATTCGGACCCACTCTTTTTAACATTTTCTTGTTTTTTAATTTATTAATATTTTCTTTAATTTTCCTTTCCGAAATTCCAACAATATCAGACAGATGTTTTATTGTTACGAATCTATCTTTTCTGATTTCTTCCAAAATCATCACTTGATTTTCGGTGACCCTTTCGGTGACCTTTATGGTGACCCTTCCAGGGACCCCTTCAGGAATTGCTTTTGTTTCTCCTGCCAATTTCAAAAATGCTTTTAATTTGACAAATATCCTAAATATTGTTAAATTTATAATTGACTTGGGGAATTGCTAGAGATGTCGGTCTCCGACTATCGTTAATATAGCATTCTACCCTGAGTCATTTTTTTTAGGCTTCCAATACCAGATATTATACTTTGCATAGTTTTCTTCTAATGTATATTTTGGAAACTTACTCCAAAACTCTTCTAATAGATTTGGCACATTGATTGCTTTAATAAGATAATTCCTTAATCTATTTTTCCATTTATTCGTAGTAGGAATTAAATTATCACTTGTTATTTCCTTTTTACTTACTAACTATAAAAGCTAAATTAACTACTTAAACAATAACCTTTTTGACAACCATATTGACAACATAAATTACAACCATATTTAAGCCAGTACATAATACGCTTCT
>VGAU01000145.1 GCA_016870675.1 Actinomycetota bacterium
AAAGAGAATAGAGGATTTTGGATCTTTCCAGCCAGACAAGGGTGAATTGGAGTTACGAAAATGGACTTAGAATCCAGCAGGAGTTAGAACCACAGGAAGTCTGTGTGCTGAAGATCGAACAGGATCGATTATTGAAAAAAATTAACGAGACAAGGAATGAATAAAAGCACTGATATAAAAATAGTAGAAGATATCAAGATGGTGAGCGAATTGCATGCGATAGGGGTTGATGTCGGCGGCACAAAAATTGCTTCGGGGTAGGTAATGAACGTGGAGCGAGAAATGCGATTTATATCATTCTGGGGACGGGCATAGAGAGCAGTATACTCATCGGTGGAAAACTATACGATGGAGCTTAACTTATGGGTTTAATAAGATGGGTGTTGCTTTGATTTAACTTAATGGATAAAGTTTATAACAAGAGGTGTTATAGTGAAAGAAGTAAACAAAGATAGTCCTTTACCTTTATACTATCAATTGAAGGACTTAATAATGGAAAAGATTGAACTTGAGAAGTATAAACCTGGGGACAAGCTGCCTACTGAAGAGGAGTTATGTGAAAAGTATAATCTTAGCAGGACAACGGTTAGAAATGCGCTCAAGGACTTAGAAAACAAAGGTTTAATAAGAAGGGAAAGGAGTTTGGGTACATTTGTTTCCTTATCAAAAATTAGTCAAGGACCTAAGACATTGAAAAGCTTTACTGAAGATATGATAGATAGGGGATATACACCTTATTCAAAGGAATTAGAGAGAAAAGTTATTAAATCGTATGGAATAGTATCAAAAAAGCTGCAAATTGAAGATGGAGAAAGAGTTATATATATAAAAAGATTAAGATTTGCTAATAATAAGCCTATGGGTATTCAAGAAGCTTTTTTACCTTATAGTAGATTTCCTACTTTATTATCTGAGGTTGAAGAAGTTCAATCTTTGTATAGTTTACTAAAAGAAAAGTACAACATTGTAATTAAAAGTGCAAAAGAAACTTATAGAGCTGTACTGCTTAATGAAGTAGAGGCAAAATTATTAGATAGTCCAGACAATTCACCCGCATTTTATGTTGAGAGAATAGGTTTTGATTTAAATGAAAGACCTATAGAGTTTGTCAAGTCCCTTATGAAGGCTGATAAATATGAGGTAACTATAGACTTAAGCAAGGATTAATAAATTATATGGAATAGAAATTATGAATAAAAAGTATTTAATTGCTATTGATATAGGTGGAACCAAAGTACACTATGGCCTATTTAATAATAAATTTAAAATTTTAAATGATTCAAAGAGACCTATTAAGAGTACCAGAAATATTTTTAAAGATTTTACCTGCATTGTTAACGATCTGAAGTCTTTCCTGAATAAATTATCGATAAAGACTACAGAAATAAGGTGCATAGGAGTCTGTGTGCCTTCTGTAATAGATAGTGAAACGGATACCATTATTTGGACGCCAAATTTAAAAAATTGGAAAAATTTTAATGTAAGGAATTTTTTCGATAAAGAAATTGGTATTCCGGCTTTTTTGAGTTACGATGGCCATGCAGCAGTTTTGGGAGAGTATAGTATACATTATAAGAAAGAAGTTAAAAATATGATTTTTATTTCTATTGGGACAGGAATAGGTTCTGGCTTAATTTTAGACGGTAAACTTTTTTTAGGAAGTCATAATTTAGCAGGTGCTATTGGCTGGTTTATTAATGATAAAAATGAGATAAGTGAAGATAAAGCATTAGTTCTAGGTTGGCTAGAGTCGAAAGTCTCAGGAAAATATCTAACGGGATTAGTAGAGAGGGGATTTTCAAATGATATAAGTAAAGGTAGAAAGATCCTTCCAACAGAATTTTTTGAGCTATATAAGTATAAAGAAGAAAATAGGAAAATAAAGTTTATAGTAGAGGAAATGCTGGACTATCTGGGAATGGCGATTTCAAATATAGCAACTCTTTTAGACTTGGATCTTGTTGTTATTGGAGGAGGAGTGGGATCTAAGATGGGTTTTGCTCTTGATTATTTAAAAAGGATAGTTATAAGAAATTCTCAACCTTATATAACTAAGGATTTAAAAATAAGACTGAGTAAGACTAAAAATGCTTCACTGGTTGGTGCTGTAATAAATGCAGTGGAGAAGGCAGACTATAAGAACTGTAAAATTTTGAGGTGATCTAGGAGGAGAGGTGTTTGGTGGATATTAGTTTTTAAAAAAGACTAAGGTGAAATTAGTTAAGATTAAATCTGTATTTTTTTATGGTTTAAATTGTAATTATTAATAATTTATAGCCTGGGAAATATAAGAATGGAGGTAAAAATGTCTTGTGATGTTTACTTAGAAAAAATTCAAAGTTTATTAAAGAAATTGGAAAAAGAACAAAAAGAAAATATAAAAGAAGCAGCAAAAATAATGGCTGGCTCTATATATAAAGAAAGGTTTGTATTTTTGTTTGGCAGTGGTCATTCAATATTACCTTGTATGGATATATTCCCAAGATACGGGGCTTTTGTTGGTCTTCAGCCAATTACAGATAGTAGATTAATGTGGAGCAGTGTTGTTGGGCCAGGTGGGACTAGGGAATTACTTTGGATAGAAAGACAAGAAGGTTATGTTAAGGAAGTATTAAAAAGTTATGACATGATTAAAGATGATTCCATTATTATTTTTTCTCATGGTGGTGTTAATGCAGCACCGGTTGAAATGGCACTGATTTGTAAAAGTAAAGGAATGAAAGTTATTGCAATAACAAATATGGAGTATTTTAAGGTATCAAAACCTGTTCATTCAAGTTGTAAACGATTAGGAGATATTGGAGATGTAGTTATTGATAATTGTACCCCTATTGAAGATTCACTTGTTAAAATAGAGGGATTAGATTATAAGGTAGCTCCTGGCTCTACAGTAACAGATATAGTAATTTCTATGTCATTGGTATCTGAAACTGCAAAATTATTGACTGAAATGGGGATAAAACTTGATGTATTTGTTTCACCTACAGTTAAAGATGCAGATCCACATCACAATGAAAAGGTTTATGAGAAATATATGGAAAAAGTATACAAGAAGTGGTAGAAAATGAAAATACATATAGAAAAGAATCAGAGTCTGCTAATATGTTGGATAAAGAAATAAAACAAATAATTACATAAACTATAGAAGGGCTTTGTATGGTAGTAAAAGATTATTATGAAAGTGTTAAAAAGATTTTAGACAAAATTTACCAAACACAATTAAATAATATAATTAAATCGGCAGATATTATAACCCAATCAATTGCGAATAATGGTGCAGTTTATGTATTTGGAGCAACACATGCCGGGATAATATCTGAGGAGCTTTTTTTTAGAGCAGGTGGTTTGATGCTAGTAAATCCAATTTTTGCTCCGGGTTTAGTGACAACAGTAAGACCGATAGCTATTACTTCAAAAATCGAAAATTTAGAAGGGTATGGCAAAATAATTATTGAGGGATCTGGTATAACTAATAAAGATGTTTTGATTGTTCATTCGGTATCAGGTAGAAATTCGGTTGCAATAGAAGTTGCAATAGAAGGTAAAAAAATAAGGGCTAAGTTAATAATTTTGACTAGTTTAACTTTTTCAAAGAGTGTAAAATCAAGACATTCCAGCGGGAAAAGATTATTTGAATTAGATTCAGATGTAGTTATTGATAATTGTGGAATAATTGGTGATGCTATTGTTAAAATTAATGGATTAAGACAAAAAACTGCCTCTACATCTACTATTAGTGGTTGTTTTATTGTTAATTCGATAATGGCACAGGTTGTCGAAAACTTGGTTAAAAAAAATATTACACCTCCGGTTTTTATTAGTGCTAACATAGATGGTAGTACAGAACAAAATCAAAAGTTACTGGAAGGATACAAAGATAGAGTTAGATATTTATGAAAAAATTTTGGGTTGGATCACTAATATTTATAAAAAGAAATAGTAATTTTTCTTTCGAAGATCTAAAAAAACTTATCTTTAATGGAAAAAAATATTTAAACTTAAGCAGCCTAATGCTCTGGGCAAATGGTGACTTTAATTTATATGAAAGCTTTATAAAAATCTGTAATGAATTTGAAATCGAATCATATCTATGGGTTCCTGTCTTGTCAGATATTCCGAATTATAAGATAACAGAAGAACAACTAACTCTTAATTATGACGGATCTCACGGTTACGGAAAAACAGGTCAATGGAGAAATCCCAATCAGGAAGAAGAAAATTTTTTGTTTATCTGTCCTAATAATAAAAAAGCGGTAAATGGTATATTTAGATTGTATAAAAAAAATATAGATAATTTCGACTTTGATGGAGTATTCTTAGATAGAATAAGGTACTCTTCCGGAGTAAATGGACTTGAATCAATATTTTCATGCTTTTGCGAATATTGCATGGAGAAATTTAATTATAAGTATAATTTATCACTGAATGAATATATAAAAAAAATTAAAGATTTCTTAAGTAATTTTAAAAAAATAACTAATGATGATATTAGAAGATGGTATAGTTTTAAATATATCTGGAAGTTATTTAGTATTGAAAAATTTATAGATTTTAAAAATTCTAGTATATATGATGTTGTAAAGAAATTTTCGGATTATACAAAAAATAAGTCTATGATGGTTGGTGCTGATTTATATAGCTATTCCTTATCACCAATCGTATCCCAGGATTACAGTATATTACAGGAATGCTTTAATTGGATAAAGCCTATGATATATTGTCATACTTATGGTCCCGCAGGTGTACCTTTGGAAATATCGTGTCTCGTAAAAGCTTTTAGAACTATTAATGATAAGTTAAACGAAAAGAGTATATTAAAATTCTTTGAAAATATTATAGGAACAGAACTGCCAGAAAGTTTACATGTTCTATCAGAAAAAGGAATTTCAGAAGAATTTTTATCAATTGAATTAGATAAGATTAAAAGGTTGGGTTTATCTAACAAAGTAAAAATTTACCCAGGTTTTGAAGCGGTGAGAATACCTGGCATATGTATTATTGATGAAAGGATATTGGGTAATTATATTGAACAAATTTATGATAAGACTGAGGGATTTATTGCATCATGGAATTTATTAGATATTCCCGAGTCAAATTTAAAACTTATTAG
>VGAU01000146.1 GCA_016870675.1 Actinomycetota bacterium
GGGAAATAATACCAGGGGATACTTGCTTCTATCAGGTATCCTCCTTTTGCCAGCCTAGTAGAAGCAATAGTAACTTCTCTGAGTGGTGCATTAGAAAGAGGGAAGCTCATAAATGATTCTGCAAATGTACTGGAGAAATTGCCCGGCGAGAAATCAATTCGATAATCATCACCGTTATAAGATGATATCTGCATATCTTCTTCCAGTTCAGTATCGAATGCAATGGTTATACTGTCACCCTTGTTTAATTGATTGCCGGTATAGTTCTGGCTGAATACATCATCAATCACCTGTACCGCAAAATAGAAATTATCGTCATCCCAGCAGGAATAAAATATACCATCAATATCAGTATGAGAGGTGTAATGTTCTGTTTGAATAGTGGGTACAAAGGCAGAAAAACTCTCAAATTTATCCCACTCCTGAATACTCCCATCTATAACCGGAGGGATATAGCACTTGTAAGAGAAAATAGGAATTCCTGTGGGTATAGTGTTATTAGTTCTGAAAACAGACTGACTTAAAATCTCGCTTTTCTTTTCCTCAATATCAACACTTAAAGCAACATTTTCTGCAGTTTCAATCTTGTACTGCACAGTGAAGTTTACTGTGTTTGAGTTTGTAATTATATTGCCATTATCGTCTATAAGCTGTGATGTCATTTCATATTCACCGGAGCTCCCTGGATTCCAGTTGTATTCGTAAGGAGGGGAGGTGAATGATTTTATCTCACTGTCGTTTACCAGTACCTTTATTGTGTAGTTTGTACTCTCAACTTCTTTTGCCTTTATCTCTACAGGAACAGTTTCATTTTGATTTATAAAACTAAAGGTTTTATTATTTGTTGGAGAAGATATAAATATAGAATATTCTGATTTATTTTCAGGTTCTTCCTGTGCCCCGGAAAAGAAATTCAATGGCATACAGCTTCTGACCGAGAAAAATATGATTATGGCTATTATCAATATTGCTCCAAACAGGATATAGGGAACCTTATCCAGTATAAATACTCGCCTTTTATGATTCTCGTTCATTCCTTTTGCTTTTTCCTTTCATCTATTATCTTATGAGCTAAATTTGGAGGTAATTCTTCATAATGTGAAAATTTTTGAATAAAACGTCCCCTTCCCTGGGTAAGAGATGTTAGATCAATTGCATAGTTGAAAGTTTCAGATTGGGGGGCAGTGGCTTTTATTAGTTGTTTTTTATTTTCAATTTGTGTCATTGAAATAATTTTTCCTCTTTTTGCATTTATATCTCCAATTATATCACCCATATACTTTTCAGGTGCTGTAATTTCCAATTCTGTAATAGGTTCTAATATGACCGGATAAGCCTCCTGCATTCCTTTCTTGAAAGCCATAGACGCTGCTATTTTAAAGGCCATCTCGGACGAGTCTACAGTATGATATGACCCATCATACAGATTTACGCTAACATCTACTACAGGGTATTCGGCAAGAACACCCTTTTGAAGAGCTTCTCTGATGCCTTTTTCCACTCCTGGTATATAACCTTTGGGAATTGCTCCACCAAAAATACTATTTTTAAATTCGAAACCTCCGCCACTACCAAGTGGTTTGATTTCAATTAAAACATGTCCGTACTGACCTCTGCCGCCAGATTGTTTTTTATATTTATATTCAGCCCTGGCATCTTTTCTTATTGTTTCTTTATAAGCAACATCCGGTGTTAATATATCAATATCGATATCAAATTTCTCTTTTAATTTCTCCCTTGCCATAGAAAGATGCAGCTCTCCCATCCCCCAGAGTATATTTTGGTGTACTTCCAGATTTAATTCCTGTCTTATGGTAGGGTCCTCCTGAATCAATTTAGACAGACCATTGCTTATCTTTTCTTCATCTCCTTTACTCCTGGGTATAACTGCTTTGGGCAGGGTTGGGGAAAAATATTCTGTTTCAGGTATTTTTAATGGCTGATCCTGGCTTGAAATGGTATCATCGTTTGAAATATCCATAATTTTGGATACAGCTACAATATCTCCACATGAAGCTTCACTTACATCGCTCTGACTTTTGCCCTGGAGCTTAAATAAATTTGTGAATTTATATGTTTTTCCTGAACTGGATAGGTGATAGCTCTCATTTATCTTAATAGTTCCGGTAAAAATTCTAAATATGGATAACTTACCAATATAAGGATCTGCCATAGTCTTAAAAACATATGCCAATACCGGTCCATCAGGTGAGGACTTTATTTCTACTTCAGAATCTTTGTTTAAATCCTTTGTTTTTATAGGTGTTATATCAAGAGCGGAAGGAAGGAGAGAGTTTATATAATCCATTAAAATATCTATGCCAAAATTCTTGCCTGAAGATATGGCAAATACAGGGATTACTTTTCCGGATGTTACCGCTTTTTTAAAAACTTCGCTTATTACTTTATTATCAATTTTTTCGCCTTCAAGATATTTATTAAGTAGTTCGTCATCTGTTTCCACTATAGATTCAATCAGTTCATTATGATGACTTTCAATTTGACCTTTAATGTTTTCATCTACAGAGGTCTTATTGCCGGTAAAATTTTTTTCTTTGTATTCGTATGCCTGGTTTTGTAGTATATCTACAATCTTTGAAAAATTTTCACCGCTGTTTAGAGGGATAGTTATAGGAACCAGTTTTAATTTATATTCACTTTTTATATCTTCTACAACTTTAATATAATCTATATTCTCAAGATCTAATTTGTTAAGTATGCAGAACATTGGTTTGGGATTTTTAGCCAGCAGCTCTATAACCAATTCGGTAGGAGACTGTACCCCGGATTTTGTATCAACAACTAAAAGAGCACTGTCTATAACTTTAATTGCAGCCTGAGTCTGTCCTATGAAATCCATATATCCGGGACAATCTATCATATTTATATTAAAATCTTTCCATTTATAATTAAGTATGCTTGAACTAATGCTGAATCCTTTTCTTGTTTCCAGCGGACTGAAATCGGAAACTGTGTTTTTTGTTTCTATGGTTCCCAATCTGTCAGTGGCTTTGGAATTATACAGGAGACATTCTGCAAGTGAAGTTTTCCCAGTGCCATTTCCCGAGATAAGACCGATAACTTTGTTGTTAGAGTAATTTTTACCATTCATTAATATCCTCCCCAAAAGTGTCAGATTTTTTTGATTGCACTCAACTGCAATTAGGCAATAGAAGAAATATACCATAAAAAT
The DNA here is from genome assembly GCA_016870675.1 of Actinomycetota bacterium. Lineage (GTDB taxonomy): Bacteria > Actinomycetota > Humimicrobiia > Humimicrobiales > Humimicrobiaceae > Hydromicrobium. Next base: position 3,194 of record VGAU01000146.1, read on the forward strand.
TTTTTTGTGTAAAAATAATATTAACCGGTGTTACAGTCTCAAATTGGCTGTAGTGTAGGATTATACTTTTGCAATTATTTATATGATATAATCTAAAGTTGTTTATTTTTAATATGAAAAAATGTAAAATATTTTAATTTAACAGTGAAAAAATAAACCAGTAAATAAAACAAAATAGTCAGGAGGTCATTATGTTAACAGGAGTAATTTCCCTTATAGCAATAATTGCAGGAATAATAATAATACTGCTTTTTATTGGAATAGGTATATATAATTTAATAGTATCTTTAAGAAATAAGGTTGACAATTCATGGCATCAGATTGATGTACAGCTCAGGAAAAGATACGATTTAATACCAAATCTGGTGGAGACAGTGAAAGGATATGCCAAACACGAAAGGGAAACCCTGCAGAATGTTATCAATGCCAGAAAACTGGGTATTGACGCAAAAACAGTAAAAGAGCAGGCAAAAGCCGAAAATATGATAACAGGTACCTTAAAGTCGTTATTTGCATTGTCTGAGAATTATCCTAACCTTAAAGCGGACCAGCATTTTTTAAGATTAATGGAACAGCTTAATGGCATTGAAAGTAATATTGCTTACGCAAGACAATTTTACAATGATATGGTTATGAAATTTAATACCAGAATACAAACATTTCCTGGAAATATATTTGCCAGAATGTTTAATTTCTTGTCAAGAGATTATTTTGAAATAGAAGAAGTTTCAGCCAGAGAACCGGTTAAAGTAAAGTTTTAATAACAGGTGATTTTTCTATAAAAAAAGGTGTGACTTAGGTAATGTATGAACAAATTGCCAGCAACAGGGCAAAAACCGTATTTATAATAATTGGGTTTGTTGTATTTATAACTCTGGTAGGATTTGCCCTTGGCTATTATCTTGACTGGCGTTATGGCGTTAGTAATAACTATTCGATAATACTTATGATATTTGCACTTATATTGGCAGTTATTATGAGTTTTTCAAGTTATTATTATAGCGATAGAATTGTACTGAGCCTGACCGGAGCCAGACCTATATCCAGAGAAGAGAACCCGAGAGTCTATTATATGGTAGAAGGACTATCAATAGCTGCCGGGCTGCCTATACCTAAAATTTATGTAATAGGCGATAAAGGTATGAATGCATTTGCAACAGGGCGAAATCCTCAAAAAGGAGTAATAGTCTTTACTCAGGGTCTACTTGATAATCTTAATGATGAAGAATTAAAAGGGGTCATCTCGCACGAATTATCTCATATAAAAAATTATGATATTCTACTGGGAACGATAGTTGTTGTTATGGTGGGAATGATTACTATAATAAGTAATATTATATTTAGGTCTCTTATATTTGGAGGCGGGAGCAGGAGAAGGTCATCAAAAGGCTCAGGCGGCGGAATATTATCATTAATTTTAATAATAGTAGGGATATTGCTTATATTATTGTCTCCTATAATTGCTACTTTAATAAGACTTGCTATAAGCAGGAATAGGGAATTCCTGGCAGATTCAACTGGAGCTTTAATTTCAAGGTATCCTGCCGGACTGGCAAATGCACTTAAAAAAATCAGTATGCATAGCGAAGTAAAAACTGCCACCAGCGCAACTGCACATTTATTTATTGCCAATCCAATTGGTGAGAAATCTAAGGTTATGTTTAAAAGTTTGTTTAATACGCACCCTCCTACAGAAGAAAGAATCAGGAGGCTTGAAAATATGTCTTTAGGAGTGGGAATAAAATAATTGGAGGTGTTTTAACAAGATGGAGAAAGGAACGTTAAAGGTAAAAGCCGGGCTCGCTCAGATGCTTAAAGGTGGAGTAATAATGGATGTCACCTCCCCCGAGCAGGCTAAAATTGCAGAGGAAGCAGGGGCAGTATCAGTAATGGCTCTGGAG
>VGAU01000147.1 GCA_016870675.1 Actinomycetota bacterium
GAAAAGAGATATAGAAAAAAAATTATATGATTGGAAAAACTCTGCCAGGAGAAAACCTTTAATACTGCAAGGTGCAAGGCAGGTAGGTAAAACATATACCTTAAAAGAATTTATTACTACCATGTTTTCAACAATGAAAAAATCAAGAGAGATATCCTTTAACAATTTAAAGTTCTCTATATCAGAGGCTCCCATGAGGAGACAGTAAAGCTACGGATTGTACCAGTCATAGAATCCGGAATGGCAGAGATAAAATATAAAAAGGCTTGATAAATAGGATTTGACAAAAAAATAAATCATCTTATAATAACAATAAAATATATATTTGTGCAGCATATTGCACAATAAAGATATATTTTGTGCAATAAGAAGGAATTATATGGAAAAGCAATTTATAAAACAAATCCTTTTAGACCAGAGGGAAGAAATTAAAAAGATCTTTAATATAAAAATAATTGAGCGGGAAATTGAAGAAAAACTAAGAGAATCTCTTAAAGATAATTTAATTAAAGTAATTATTGGAGTAAGAAGATGTGGAAAATCTGTTCTTTCACACCACCTTTTAAAAGACAAAAATTATGGTTATATAAATTTTGATGACGAAAGATTAATCTCAGTAAAAGCAGAGGATTTAAATGACTTTCTGGAATCCTTAAAAGAAATCAACCCTGATTTTAATTATTTACTTCTGGATGAAATTCAAAATGTCACAGGTTGGGAATTATTTGTTAACCGACTGAAAAGAATGGGCTACAATCTTATTATTACAGGCAGCAACTCCAAACTATTAAGTAAGGAATTATCCACTTACCTGACAGGAAGACATTTTACAATTGAGCTTTATCCTTTTTCTTTTCAGGAGTTTTTAAAATATAAAAATTTTAAATATATTGAAAATGACTTATATATTACTGAAAAAAGAGCACAAATAAAAAGGCTTTTTAGTGAATATCTAAAATTTGGAGGTTTTCCCGAACTTTTTAAAATCGAACTCAAAGAACAATACTTGAGGGATCTCTATGATAAAATTGTTACCAGGGATGTTGTTTCGCGTTATAAAATTAAATATTTCAAAGTTCTTAAAGAAATATCTCTTTATTTAATTTCACATTTTGGTTCAAGAATTACTTATAATAAACTAAAAAATATTTTTGAAATAAATAGTGTGCACACGATAAAAAATTATATCAGTTATCTTGAGGAAGCATATTTAATTTTTCAGCTTTTTCCTTTTTCCTTCAAGTTAAAAAATCAATTAAGAGGTGTTAAGAAAGTTTATACAGTTGATGCCGGCTTAATAAACTCAATTTCTTTTCAATTTTCACAAAATTTAGGAAAGCTTATGGAAAATATCGTTTTCCTTCAGCTTAAAAGGAAAGGTAATGAATTTTATTTTTATAATGAGCCTGCTGACGGTGAAGTAGATTTTGTCATTAGAGAAGGTTTAAAGATTAAAGAACTTATCCAGGTTTGTCATAATCTTGATGATTTAGAAACCAGGGAAAGAGAAATCAGACCTTTGATAAGGGGAAGCAATCAGTTAGAGTGCAGTAATCTAATTATAATTACCTATGATCAAGAAAAAGAGGAAATAATTAAAGAAAAGAAGATTAAGTTTATCCCCCTCTGGAAATGGCTGCTTTTATAAGGAAGCTTAAAGCAATTGCAAGATGAGTAAAATGTGCTACCAATTTTGATATTGCTCTAAAAAAGAATACCAGGGCATATAAGTAACAGAGCCAAAATATTTCCCAGCCTCAGCACCTGAATATAATAAAAGACCGCCAGCCTTATATCCAATATGTACCTGGTACTCCTTTTCTTTTTCAATAAGATTTTTTATTTTTTCAACCATGATAGGACGAGCTGTTTGGTTATATTTAATTTCTGCAAAAAGGATTTGCTGATTTTTGCGATCTTCTAAAATAAGATCTGCTTCTTGTCCTGAACTACTTCTAAAATAAAATAATTTATGATCCTTTTTTAGATGCTGGATAGCTTTATAGATTTCTGCAATTAAATAATTTTCAAATATTGGTCCGCAGAGAGGTCCTTTTTCTAACATTTCCAGTGTTCTTATTCCTGTTAAATAGCATACAAGTCCAGTATCCCAGAAATAAACTTTTGGGCGCTTTACAATTCTTTTACCCAGATTATGAAAGTACGGTTCAATAGAAAATACAATATAACTTGCTTCTAAAATAGAAAACCATGACTGAATAGTTTTATAATTTACACCCAGATCGTTAGCAAAGCTGGTGGCATTAAACTCCTGGCCTGTTTTTGCTGCCAGTAAATTGATAAATTTTTGGAAATCTTTCAGGTTTTCAATATTACTAAGAGCTCTGACATCACGTTCAATATAATTTTGGATATAGCTTTCAAACCATTCGTAAGCACCATCGTATCCTCTAATAACCAATTCCGGATAGCTGCCGTAGAGTATTTGTTTAGACCTCTGTTCTCTTGGAATCTCTAAATACTGAAAAGGAAGAAGAGACATATTTCCGGTGCGTCCAGCCAGGGTTTCTGTAATTTCTCTGATCATGTGAAACTGACTTGAACTGGTTAAGATAAATTTTCCGTAATTTTGACGATCTTTATCAATCAATAATTTTATATAATTAAATAACTGTGGAACACGCTGTACCTCATCAAAAATAACCTTATTATTATATTTCTCGAAAAAGCTCTGCGGATCACTTAAAAAATCTTCTACATTTTGGAGTCTATCAAAAGTAATATAACGAAATTTATTTTTGAGATACTCTTTTAGCATAGTTGATTTCCCGGACTGGCGGGGACCTGTAATAGTAATTGCCGGAAATAACGTTAAATATCGATCTAGTGTTTTTTCTGACTGACGAGGTAAGTACATAACGTGATAATATCATACAATTTAGTATTGTCAATACTAAATTGACAGAATCTGCAATTCAGACATTCTTATTTCTGAATGGCAGATAAAATATAAAAAAGCTTAACTATTTGCCCAAAACAGTGCATATTCCTAATTGGTAATACTAATTTGGAGGGTACTTGACTTAAGCAGATACTAACTTTTTTAGAGAAACTTACTGACTATTTGTTGAGCAAATTTACGGAGATCACCTAAATCTTTTTTATCAACAGTAAAAATCTGAGATATATTAACTACTGTGTATTCGCCGTATCCGGATCCCAGTATTGATTTATATAATAGTAGCCAGAAAACTCAACAGTCTTTAGCCTTTGAGATGAATGGCTAATGTAGTATAATAATATTGTCTGGTTTTGGAATGCAATCGGACATTAAACAAAAATGCGGTGAGGCGTTGACATTGTCAAGTCTATGAAACGCAAAGCTATCAGGTCTTTAGCCTGATAGTAGTTCACAAGATCAAACCTGTCTTATCCCTGATAGTCCAATACTTCCAATAAGGTATTGCCTCAATTGAATAATCACTGCTTTTATAGGTGTATTCTGTATTCTTTGTAATAATATAACCTTTTTGCAATTTAAATTTTTTAAGAAATTTGAAAATTGGTATCAAATCTTCTTTGCCAATTACATTTCTTATTTTTATTTCCAGAGGTATCGGATTATCTGTGCCCTTTAATATTATATCAACTTCTTCTTTTTGTGGGCTCCGATAAAAATATTTAGCTTTAAAGAAATCAATAAAATACTGCTCAACAATAAGAGAAAAATCACTAACTCCGTTAGTTGCATAATTAAAAGCCGAATTTGTAAGATATGCTCTTTTCATCTTTTTTTCAGTAGTTAAATAGTTGGAAGAATAATTAAATACTTTTCTTACAAGCATTGAATATTCAAGGTAAGATACGTAATCAGAAATAGTTCTTTGATCATATTTAAGATCTTGAGCTATATTTTTATAATCAAGATAAATTCCAGGTCTTGAAGCAATAATTTTTACTATTTTATATAAAAGGTCAGGATAATTTATTGAAAAGGTTGCCGGAAGATCCTTAAATATAAGTTGCTCAATTATGCCTTCCCTAAAATATCTTGCAAGTTTTATGTCTTCAATTTCCAGTGCTTCTATAAAACCTCCTGACTTTAAAAAATCTTCAAAACTTTTTATTAAGTTTACTTCAAAAGTTTTTTCCATTTCCTTATCTATCTTAATATTCTTAAACTCCAAATATTCCTCAAAATCTAAAGTATCTATTAAAAAATCAAAAAATCTGCCCACCAGACTTTCCCGTGTGTTTTTAACAAGATTTAAAGAAGCAGAGCCTGAAATAAAAATCTTTATATTAGCATAAATATCATAAAATACTTTAATCTTTGAAGACCAGTCTTCTAATTTCTGGATTTCATCAAAAAATAAATAAATTTTCTGCTCCGATATGTTGTCTTTTAATATTTCCTTTTCATATGTGGAAATAATTTCTTCTATACTGCCAGCAACTTCATCAAATGAGTAATAGAGAATTTTAACAGGATTAATGTTTTTTTCTTTTATTAACCAATCAATAATCTGAAACATTAAGGTAGTTTTACCAACCCTTCTTAAGCCGGTAAACATCAATATCTGCCTTAAGTCCATATATTTTAATACTTCTTCGAATATTCGCCTTTTCCTGCCGGTTAGCTTCTTATCTACTCTTCCAGTTCTCCACCAGGGATTGAAATAATTTAAATTAATCAATTACTCACCAATGTCATTATTATTATAAAATAATGACATTATAATGTGATTATTATTATTTTTCAAGGGTTTCTTTTTTAAGCAGTCTCCTTCAGTTTTTGTTCTTTATATACCAGCTTATTTACTTCTTTTCTTTAGTGGCCTCCACCAGTGTTCATTACCCATATACCAGCGTACCGTTTTTTCCAATGCCTCTTCAAAGTTATATCTGGTATTCCAGCCAAATTCATATATTTTAAGACAATCCAGTATCTTTCTATAGATATTGGTTATGTATATGTGATTATATCAACATTATCCAATAGAATAATGTCACAATTGTCACGAAATCCTAAGGAATATTGATTTTTATCGCCAAGCTATAGCATGATTTGACTATGAAAAGAGATATAGAAAAAAAATTATATGAT
>VGAU01000148.1 GCA_016870675.1 Actinomycetota bacterium
TGCCAGCTGAAAGAGCTGTTGAACTGAATTGCCTTGCTTTAAATATTATGAATGATAGGATTAATAGCCTTCCTCATGAAGAAATAATAGAATCATATTTTGATCCTGAAAATCACAGGGGAGATATTGAGCTAATACTGACAAAAACTCTGAAATAATATAAGTTTTAGTTATTTTAATAAGCTTGATTGGAGGTAAACAGTGTATGATAACAAAATAAAGGTTGCAGTAATCGGCCTTGGTTTTGGTGCAGACTTTATTCCAATTTATCAAAATCATCCTGATTGTGAACTGTATGCAATATGTCGAAGAGATGAGAAAAAATTGAATGAATGTGGTGATAAATATGGTGTTGATCGGAGGTTTACTAATTATAAAGATATCTTAGCAATAGATGAAGTTGATGCTATTCATATTGTAACGCCAGTTCCCAGTCATGCTGAATTAACTATCAATTCACTTAATGCTAGTAAACATGTTGCCTGTACTGTTCCAATGGCTACCACAATTGAAGACTGCATGGAAATAGTCAAAACAAGAAGGCAAGCAGGCAAAGTTTATATGATGATGGAAACCTCTGTTTATACTAAAGAATTTCTTTATGTCAAAAATCTTGTTGATACAGGTAAACTGGGAAAAATTCAATTCGTGCGAGGTTCACACCAGCAGGATATGGAAGAGTGGGGTGGACCCTGGCCTGGCTTTCCTCCCATGCATTATGCTACACATGCTGTTAGTCCTTGTGCAGCTCTTGCTAAAGCTGATATAGAATCCGTATTTTGCTTTGGCTCAGGAAAAATACGTGAAGAATATGTTAAAAAGTACAACTCTCCTTTTACAATTGAAACAACTCTTATAAAATTTAAAGATTCTGATTTAGCAGCCGAGGTCACAAGGTCTCTCTATGATACTGTCCGTCAGTATATTGAAAGTTTTGATGTATATGGAGACAGGCTTTCATTTGAGTGGAATAAGTTAAGTAATGAGGACCCTATATTATTTACTGGTAAAGAAGATTTTAAAAGGGTAAAGATACCTGATACAGGCAGTATGCTGCCAGAGGAAATTGCTAAATTTACAAGGGCTGAAGAAGTATTAGATGAGGAAGAAAAAGAACATCTTTCTTTTGTACAGGGTTCAGGGCACGGTGGCTCTCATCCACACTTGGTCCATGGATTCATAAGAGCAATTGTTGAAAAAAGGGATTTGGCGATAGATGCTGAAACTGCGGCAAATTGGACATGTACTGGTATATGTGCACACCAGTCAGCTATGCAGGGAGGGAAGAGAATATATTTACCAGATTTTTACAATATTTAATAAAAAATATAAACTATATTTATAGTAATGACTGCAAAGCTATCCCAAATGACTTATAGCACAAGGTGTTTGGGATAGTAATGTTTTATAGAGCTAATTTAAAGGGTTAATTTAAAATGAGCCTACTTGGAATAGACATAGGAACAACAGGGTGTAAAGCAGCTGTATTTAACAGATACGGAGAAGTACTATCATCAGAGTACCAGGAGCATCCGTTAATTCATCCAGAAGAAGGCTGGGTGGAAATAGACACCCACCTTATCTGGAGTAATATAAAAAATCTTATAAAAAAAGCAAATCAGAAGACAAAAAAGGATAAAGTTAAGGCGTTCAGCATTTCCTGTCAGGGTGAGGCAACAGTTCCAGTAGGAAGAGATGGAGAGGCTTTATACAATGCAATAGTTACATTTGATAGTAGGACAAAAGAGCAGTATGAATTTTGGAAGAGAACACTTGGGGAGAAAAAGATATTTGAAATTACCGGAATGCCTCTTCATCCAATGTATTCCATAAATAAAATAATGTGGATAAAGCAAAACTTAAAGAACATATATAAAAAAACATACAAATTTTTATGTTTTGAAGATTATATATTTTCAAAGTTTGGTCTTGTCCCAACTATAGATTATTCCCTGGCAGCAAGAACAATGGCATTTGATATAAAATGTAAAAAGTGGTCTGAGGAGATACTAAAAGATGCGAAGGTAAGTATTGATTTACTTTCAGAAGTTAAACCCTCAGCAGAAATTGTTGGAGAGATAAGTCCTGCTATTTCAGATGAACTTGGACTGGAAAAAGGTGTACCTGGAGTAACAGGCGGACACGATCAGGCATGTGGAGCATTTGGAGCTGGTATTACTGAAGAAGGTACTGCAATGAATGCAACTGGCACTTCAGATGTAATAACCCCAATTTTTAATAAAATTTATCTTACCAGTAGTATGCTAAATAACAACTATCCTTGTTATCCATATGTAATTAGGGATAAATATATGACCATAACATTTAATCTAACAGGAGGTCTTCTTCTTAGGTGGTATAGGGATAATTTTTGTTATGAAGAAAAAGTAACTGCAGAAAGAGAAGGCAAAAATGCTTATGATGTAATAACCGGTAGTATGCATCCCAGGCCAGTAAATATCTTTATACTTCCCCACTTTGTAGGAAGCGGGACTCCTTATCTTGATTCAAATTCAAAAGGTGCAGTTTTAGGACTTGATCTGGAAACAAATAAGGCAAAAATAGCCAGGGCAATACTGGAAAGCAATACCTATGATTTAAAGCTGAACTTAGAAAAATTGGAAGAATCAGGAATTTATGTAGGAAAAATAATTGCAATAGGTGGTGGTGCAAAATCAACTAAATGGTTAAAGATTAAATCAGATATATTAAATAAGAAGATAGTGACCTTAAAAAACTCAGAGGCTGCAAGTCTTGGAGTAGCACTACTTGCTGGAGTAGCAATTGGAGAATACAAATCTTACGAAGATGCAGTAGAAAATGCTGTAAAAGAGGAAAGAGTATTTAGTCCAGATAAAGACAGCGATATGCAATATAATAAAAGGTATATGATCTATAAGGATATATATAGTAAAAATAGAGAGCTACTGCACAGGATTAGTGAATTAAATTAGTAGAATATTATTTATATCTATATTATTAAAATTATTTAAGGAGTAACAAGATGCAAAAATTACCATGGAAAATTTCAGCAGGATTATGGTTTATTGAAAGCAGAGGAGGTGATAGATTTACTTCACAGTTTAAGAAAGAAATACCAGTAGAGGAAAGAATAAAACTGCTTGGGGACTCTCAGTTAGTTGACGGAATAGAGTTGCATTTGCCATATGAAGTAACTGAAGATACCTTTGATAAAATAAGGAATATAGCTAAAGACTTTAATTTGAAAATTCTTGTAGTAACACCAGGTCTTTTTAATGAAATGGAGTTCAAGAACGGTGCACTTAGTTCTCCTAACAGGAAAACAAGAAAAAAAGCACTAAAAAGAATAATAACTGCGATGGAGATGAATGAGGAATTAAAAAAGAATGATGAAGGTGGGCAGTTTGCTATATTCTGGGCAGCTGCAGACGGGACAACTTATCCCTTTGATTCCAATCATATTGAAAAAAGGAAATTAATCAAGGAAGGACTGTTGGAATGCCTGAGGTCAACTAAAGGAAATATTGTAATAGAGCATAAACCATCTGACCCGGCTGCAAAGACCTATTTTGGTACAACAGGAGAGGCAATTCTTTTGGTAAGAGATTTAAGAAAAGAATTAGGTGACAGTACAAGAGTTGGTATAAATCCAGAAATGGCGCACCTGCTTATGGCTGATGCTTCACTGGGTTATGACATAAGTTACTTACTGGAGGAAAATATGCTTTTTCATACTCATTGGAATACATGTAGAAGAAGAGGTGCAGACACTGATATGATGGTAGGAACTGATAATTTTTATGAGACTGTGGAAGTATTTTACTGGTTGAAAAGATTTAATTATGATAGATGGTGTGGGTTGGATCTCATGCCGAAAAATGAAGATAGTATAGAAGCTTGCAGGGTTTCAATAAATGCAATGACAATAATGTATAATAAAATGCTTGAGTTGTATGATAAAATAACTGACTTTATAGATTCTGAGAGAGAAGATGTAACGGAGATATTTAAGCTTATATTTAAGATTTAGTAAAATAAAAAAAATTAAAGCATGACAATTGCCGAAATTTATTTTTTGTTTAATAGAGATATATGTATATAGGTATGTGGCTGGTAATTTTTAGATTTTATTAAGCTAAATAAATTCAAATCAATTAGAAGGGTTAATAAAGCAGGAGGATAAAAATATGGACTATCTACTTGGCCTTGACATAGGGACAACTTCAACAAGAGCAATAATAATTGATGAGGATGGAAAGCTGGTAGCATCAAGTATAAAAGACTATCCTCTTATTACCCCAAAACCAGGCTGGGCAGAACAAAATCCAGAAGATTGGTGGAATGCAGCTGTCTACACTATAAAGGATGCACTTAAAAGCTCCAATATTTCCCCAAAAGATATTTCTTGTGTAGGTCTCTCAGGTCAGATGCATGGTAGTGTCTTTTTAGATAAGGAAGGAAAGGTAATAAGACCTGCAATACTATGGTGTGATAAAAGAACAAAGGAGCAGTGTGACGAGATTTACAAAATATTTGGTTATGATGATTTTATAAAATTGTCATATAACAAAGCTCTTCAAGGATTTACTGCTCCCAAGATACTATGGTTAGGGAAGTAGAGCCAGAAAATTACAAAAAGGTATCCCAGATACTTCTTCCCAAAGATTATATAAGATACAAATTGTCAGGGAAATATGTAACTGAGGTATCGGATGCATCAGGTACAATTCTTATGGATATTACTTCTAGAAATTGGTCAGATGAAATACTGGATGGACTAAAAATTAGTAAAGACTTACTTCCTCAGGTTTATGAATCTGCAGAGGTAACATCATATGTAAACTATTCTGCCTCATCTCTTACTGGTCTGGCTAAGGGGATACCTATTGTTGGAGGGGCAAGTGATAATGCAGCAGGAGCAGTAGGTTCAGGTATTGTAAAAGAAAGACTCCTGTCAGATTCTATTGGAACTAGGAGCTTGTCCTAAAATCATCAATTAAATTCAGTAAAAACTGCCACTTTCAATAAAATTTCCAAATTCTTTTTAATATTCTTGATATTCTTAGCTATT
>VGAU01000149.1 GCA_016870675.1 Actinomycetota bacterium
GGATGGAAATTAAGCATCAACAGGGCTATATTAAAGAACCAGTCAGGTCCGGGGAATTCAGTGCATGGGAATCAGAACAAGTCTGGATTGAAGAATGAAAAGGGGAGAAGTCAGGTGGTATAAATTTACCAGACCGGATAAAAAACGTCCTGTGGTGATTCTTACCAGAAATTCGATAATAGAATTTCTGGAAGAAGTTACAGTAGCCCCTATAACTTCTATTATTAGAAATATACCTTCCGAAGTTTTTTTAAGCATAAATGATGGAATGCCAAAAAATTGTGTTATCAATCTTGACCATATACAGACTGTCTCGAAAAGTAAGATTGGATCTTTAATTACAACATTAAGTTCAGAAAAAATGTCAGAGTTACGTTCAGCAGTTCTCTTTGCGTTAGGGTTTAAAATGGATTATAAAAGTTTATAAAGTATAAGACTTGTTTAAGTAAAGCAATGTCAGATTTTAATAAAGATAAAGAGATAAAAGATTTAGTAGTAAGCATCGTAAGTTACAATAGCTTAAACTTTTTAAGGGAATGCCTGAATTCTATATTGAAAGATCCTCCGGAATTGGAATATGAAATCATAGTTGTTGACAATGCTTCCTGTGACGGTACTGCCGAATTTTTAAGAAAGAATTATCCGGAAATAATCTTAATCTCAAATAATAGGAATATTGGATTTGCCGCGGCTAATAATAGAGCTATAGAAAAGTCCCGTTCAAAATATGTGCTTCTGATAAATAGTGATTGCATGGTTTACAAAAAGTCACTGGTTAATTTAGTGGAATTCATGGAAAAAAATCCTGAAGTTGGGATAGCGGGACCAAAAATAGTTAATAGTGATGGAACCATTCAGTTCTCCTGCAGAAGATTTCCTTCCGTATTCAATGCTGCTGCTCATACCATACTTACAAATATCTTTCCTGATAACCCTTTTTCAAAAAAATATAAACTTGCTGACATCGGCAGGGATAATCCTTTTAAAGTCGACTGGGTTTCAGGGTCCTGTATGATTATAAGAAGAAAAGCTTTAGAAGATACAGGAATTCTTGATGAAAATTATTTTATGTATGTTGAGGATTTGGATATTTGTTATAGGATGTGGCAAAAGAATTGGGAAGTGTATTACTATCCTGAAGCTGAAATAATGCATCATATTGCAGGCAGCAGCGGCAGTGGGAAAATTAAAGCAAGTTTCAGAATGCAAAAAAGTGTATTTTATTTTTTCTGGAAAAATTATAGAAGGAGTTGGAAAATTATTCTAATACCACTGCTGGTGCTGACTCTTGGGTTCAGGTTGTTCCTTACTATTATAAAAAGTCCTTTTTCAGGACAAAGATAATGTGACTTTATAGACATTTAACAGGGTTTAGGTTTTTTATATTTAAGATTTTATATTAAAATAATCACTAAAGTAAAAATAGTTACGAGGGAGAATACGCTTTTGAGAATTTTGATAACAGGCATTGCAGGATTTGCCGGTAGGCATCTTACCACATATCTGACCAATGAAGATAATCATGAAATTCTAGGAATTGACCTTAATTTAAAAAATTTTAATTCAGGTAACTCCTCCAGCAGAATAAAGCTTCTTGAAGCCGACTTAACCGATAGGCAAAAGATTTTCAGTATTATAAAAAAATTCAAACCGCAGCATGTCTATCATCTTGCAGCACAGAGCTCGGTTAGTTATTCATGGGAGAATCCTATAGAAACTTTCAGGATTAATGTTTTTGGAGGAATAAATATCCTGGAGGGCCTTAAGATTTTTTGTCCCTGCTGCAGGATTCTTATGGTATGTACTGCTGAAGAATATGGAGAAATTAATAGTGGAAATAAAGCAATTGATGAAAATTTCAGAATTTATCCTCAAAATCCATATGCTATTAGTAAATCAGCTCTGGATTTTTTCTCTTCTGTTTATTATAGCGCATACAAACTCCCGGTATATATAAGCAGGTCATTCAATCATATTGGTCCGGGCCAGTCAGAAAGATTTGTTACTTCAGATTTTGCCAGGCAGATAGCTCTGATAGAGAGTGGCAGTCAGGACCCGGTAATAAGTGCTGGCAATCTCCAGTCTCAACGGGATTTTTTAGACGTGCGGGATGCAGTTAAAGCATACAATTATATAATAAATAAGGGAAGCGAGGGCCAGGTTTATAATGTTTGTTCAGGCAAAAAGCAGAAGATTTCAGATTTGCTTGATATTCTTATATCATTAAGCAAAAGGTCAGATATTAAAGTGAAGATTGATAAGAGCAAGTTCAGGGCAATTGATGTTAAAATTATGTATGGAAATAACAGCAAATTAAAAGCCCAGACTGGCTGGGTTCCTGAGTATTCTATCAAAACATCACTTGAGGATACACTCAATTACTGGAGGCAGAATGCTGGATTATAGGTCTAAATTAAAGGTGAAAAGGAGTTAGATTGAAAGCAGTAATATTAGTTGGTGGAGAGGGAACAAGATTACGTCCAATTACCTTTTTAAATCCAAAACCAATGCTGCCGCTTATAAATAAACCTTTCATGGAAAATTTTATTTTTTGGCTTAAATCTCACGGGATTAAAGATATAATCTTTTCCACTGGCCACCTTCCGGAAATTTTTAAAAATTATTTTGGAGATGGCAGTAAGTTTGGATTAAAACTAACCTATGTTAAAGAGGAAAAACCGCTGGGTACATGCGGAGGAGTAAAAAATGTAGAGAAATATTTAGACAGCGAACGTTTTATGGTATTCAATGGTGATATTCTTTCTTCACTGGATTTGACTGATATGATAGTTTTTCATAAGAGGAAAAAAGCAGATATAACTATATCGCTGACTCCTGTTGAAGATCCTACATCTTATGGACTGGTACCTATCGATAATGAGGGGAAGGTTAAGCAGTTTCTGGAGAAGCCAAGCCAGGAAGAAATTACTACTAATTTAATTAATGCAGGGATGTATATTATCGAACCATATGTGATGAAGTTAGCGCCGGAAGGTGAAAATTATTCTTTCGAAAGAGGACTTTTCCCCAGGGCCTTATGTGAAGGATATAAGATTTATGGATATGTTTCAGACTCCTACTGGCTGGATGTCGGAACTCCTCAAAAGTATCTGGAGGCTCATTATGATATTTTAAATAAGAAGGTAAATTTCAAATTTCCATATAAAGAGGTGCTGGAAAATATATATATAGGAAAAGGTTCAAGGTATTTAAAAAATAATTTTGTCTCCGGACCGGTTGTTATTGGTGAGAGAACCGAGATAGAGAAGGGTGCTAAAATAATGCCGCTTACAGTAATCGGAAATGACTGTTTTATCTCTAAAGGAACTGAAATTTCTGAAAGCATAATTTTTAACAATTGTAAAATTGAAAAGAATTGCCTTATAAAAAAATCTGTAATTTCAAATAATGTGGTGATTGGCCAGAATGTAAGTGTCGAAGGGTACTCTGTCATTGGAGATAACAGTAAAATTGAAAAGAATAATGTTTTAAAGGATGGCATTAAGATTAATGTAAATTCCAATGTCCCTGAGAGGCAAATTACTTTTTAAACTTTAATTTATATAATAAAATTCTTTTTAAAAATTTTAAGAGGGGAGATAATAGTGAGAGCGCTTGTTACGGGAATTACCGGTCAGGATGGGTCCTATCTGGCTGAGTTCTTACTGGACAAGGGGTATGAAGTTTATGGGATGGTAAGGCGGTCATCAGTTGAGAACTTTAACAGAATAGAGCATATAAGGGATAAGTTGAAGTTTGTCCAGGCTGATCTATTGGACCAGTTATCTATAATAGATGCAATAAAAGAATCTAGACCTGATGAGATATATAACCTTGGCGCTATGTCATTTGTACCTACATCCTGGAAACAGCCAGTGCTCACCGGTGAATTTACAGGATTGGGAGTAACCAGGATGCTGGAAGCGGCGAGACATATGAATAAGAATGTAAAATTTTACCAGGCTTCCAGTTCGGAGATGTTTGGGAAAGTGAGAGAGGTTCCCCAGAATGAAAATACTCCATTTTATCCACGCAGTCCTTATGGAGTAGCAAAGGTTTACGGTCATTACATGACTGTAAATTATAGGGAGAGTTATGATATGTTCGCCTGTAGTGGTATACTTTTTAACCATGAATCCCCCAGACGGGGTCTGGAGTTTGTTACCAAGAAAGTGACTTATGGCGCAGCTAAAATAAAATTGGGGTTAGCAGACAGTCTCTGCCTGGGAAATTTAGATGCAAAAAGGGATTGGGGATATGCAAAAGATTATATTGAAGCAATGTGGTTGATGCTTAAACAGGATACGCCGGAAGATTATGTTATAAGTACAGGAGAGACGCATTCAGTAAAGGAGTGGGTCGAGGCTTCTTTTAAGTGCCTGGATCTTGACTGGGAGAAGTATGTAAAAATTGATAAAAGTTTTATCCGGCCTGTTGATGTGGATCTTCTGGTGGGAGATTCTTCTAAAGCCGAAAAAAAGCTGGGGTGGAAAACAAAGGTTAATTTTAACGGGCTGGTAAAAATTATGGTTGAATATGATTATAATTATTTAAAAAAACAAATGTAATAATTGGTTACTGGAGGAGTTATACTTAATGGAAAAAACAATGATAAAATTCGGAACTGATGGCTGGAGAGATATAATAGCTGACCAGTTCACTTTCGAAAAAGTAAAAGCTGTTTCCCAGGGAGTGAGCAATTACCTTAAGAAAAAAGTAGGAGACAGCCGGATACCATGTGTGGCATTGGGATATGATACCAGATTTCTTTCCGAGAGGTTCGCTCAAGCAGCTGCAGAAATCTTTAGACTGAACGGTATTAACGTCTACTTTTCTGACCGGATTATTCCAACACCTATTCTTTCTTATGCTGTGCTTGAAAGGAAAGCTGATCTGGGGATTATGATTACTGCAAGTCATAACCCTTATTATTACAATGGTTATAAAATTAAAGACCCTTTTGGCGGCTCGGCTGCTGTGGATATAATAATGAAGATTGAAGATGAAATCAGTGAAGTATTTAAAAATACTGCAAAATAC
>VGAU01000150.1 GCA_016870675.1 Actinomycetota bacterium
CCCGGCTCCAACACAAATACCGCCAGCAATAGTAGAAGACGAGGTCACGTAAGGATATGTTCCATGATCAATATCCAGCATAGTACCCTGTGCGCCCTCAAACAGCACTCTTTTATTATTATCCAGAGCTTTACTTATCAGAAATGTAGCATCAACTATATATCTTTCAATTCGCTTCCCGTATTGTTTATATTTATTAAAAATCTCATCCGTATCAAGAGGCTCCAGTCCATAAATTTTTTCTATAATTGCATTATTTAATTTCAGAGCTTCTTCCAGTTTAGTTCTAAATATCTTTAAATCCTGTAAATCCTGTGTTCTGATACCCGACCTCAGCGCTTTATCAGCATACACAGGCCCAATACCTTTATGTGTGGTGCCAATTTTGGATTTGCCTAATCTGTGTTCACCTGCCTTATCCAGAATTATATGGTAAGGCATAACGAGGTGTGCATTACAGCTTATTCTTAAATTATCGGTACTTATCCCCTTACTTTCCAGGCTATCCAACTCTTCTATCAGCACTTCGGGGTTTAATACCACCCCATTTCCAATAACGCAAGTAACATCCGGATATAAAATTCCTGATGGAATCAGATGAAGCTTGAACTGATCATTTCCTTTAACTACTGTATGACCAGCATTGTTTCCACCCTGAAACCTTACTACTATATCTACCCTGCTCGAAAGCAAGTCTACAATCCTTCCCTTTCCTTCATCACCCCATTGGGTACCAATAATAGCTATACCGGGCATTTTATTCACCCCTATCTTCAGTCTGATAAGACTTACTTAAATTTGAAAACAATGCAAACTCCTTATTGAATCGTAAATTCAATTTACCTGTAGGCCCATTTCTGTGCTTGGCAATCATAATCTCAGCTTCGCCAGTGTGTTTACTTTCATCTTGCTCATAATAATCATCCCTGTATATGAACGCAACCAGATCCGCATCCTGTTCGATACTGTTATGAACTATTATATCATTAGCAATAAAATTATGAGTTTCAGGTACGGTAGCGTCGTAAACCTCTTCCATTTGTAAAGGAGAGATTGAAATAATCTCGTCCCAAAAAACATCAGAGTTAGCTAAGTTTTTTAGCTCCAAAGAAGGCATAAAATTCAAAACTTGAGCCAATCGGCTTCTACTGACTCCATTTTTGAACAAAGACGAACCACTATAAGACCTGCCGTAATTTTCTGCCCAACCCCGCCAACTTAATTTATAATCCTCTTTAATAAAAGCAATTTTTTGCCAAATTTCTTTCGGAATTACATCGACATTGGGATTAGATTTAATATTTTGAAGATATTCTATCAGTTGAGGAATAATTTTAGCTCGCTCGCCATAACAACCAATTAACTGTAAAAATCTTAATTGGTCGTCTTTACCCTGAATTCTTATAGTGTAACAAATCCGATAACCTTGCTTTTTAACTTCAGCAATTTTACTTTTAATACCAATCCTAAGCAAAAGGTGTTTTATTCCTTCTGCCATTTTTTCACTTGTTGTTGAGTAATAAATCGCAGCGTTTGGCTTTCTTTTTTTCAAATATCTAACACTTAAATTGCCATCAGTTGCCCAAAGGTGTTTTAGAAATAAGCAAAGATTTTTTTCGTCTAAACCAAATATTTTTTGAGGGACTTCTTTTTTAAAAGACCTAACCCGTTTAATCCCTAACTTTTTATACCAATTAGTGATTGGATGATATTTTCCACGAGCAAGACGATAAGGACTTGGCAAGTAAACATGCCACCAATTCTTTTGGCGAACAATTCGAGGTTCAATACTAAATAATTTTTTAGCTGTTTTTGCCACAATTTTAATATTCTCAATATCAGCGCTGGTATAATGGATTGGTTGATTTAGAAGCACGCAACCATCTCCTAAGAGGTGAGCCAGTAAGATAATTTCCTCTTTTGCTAATTCATTCTCAGAAGAGAAAGGCGAAAGTTTTCGAGGGGTAGCAATGAAATCCCCGGCGGCGAGTTGCTCGAGACGATACCACCCCTCAATTTTTCGAAAAGGATGATTAGCCGAAGCCTTAATTTTAAAACCGCTTTTAGTTTTTAATTCATATATCATCTTTTTTCCACTCGAAAATACTTTGGAAGTTTTTCTTTCTTCAATTTGCCAATTCTCATTAAGACTATGGACAGGAATATTACTTTGGCCAACAAGTTCTTTTATAGGAATTCTTTCTCCGGTATCGGCTCGGGTAATAAGGGTGTTGCCAGCGAGACAACCCGACTCTCTTAAATCTGACAAAAGCGGTCTTTTTTTTTCTCTTTTTTCTACTTCTCTTGAGAGCTGAGATACTGCCACTACCGGAATATTTAATTCCTTTGCAATACCTTTCAAATTCTGCGATATCTCAGTTATTTCCAGAACCTTATTTCCCCTGTAATTAGTAGTGGACTGCATTAGCTGGATATAGTCAACAATTATTAGCTTTATGTTATTGGTACTGACCATCATACGGGCTCTTGATCTTAAATCCATAACTGTTAAAAATGCAGTGTCGTCAATATATATTTTGCACTCCGCTAATTTCTCAACAGCTCTTGCCAGCTGAACCCACTCATCATCTTTTATTTTTCCATTCCTGAGCTTCTGCAGGTTTATTCTTGATTCCGCACTCATCAGCCTTAGCGCTACCTGCTGTTTTGACATTTCCAGCGAGAAAATTGCTATTGGAAGTTTCTCCCTCAATGCAATATGCTTGGCCATACCCATGACTAATGAAGTCTTACCCATTCCAGGCCTTGAAGCTATAACAATTAAATCAGAATTTTGAAAGCCTGAAGTTAGGTGATCAAAATCTATGTATCCTGATGGAATACCAGATATATCAGACTTAGCCTCATGTAAAACTTCTACTAGCTCATAAGCCTCGGTAACTATATCTTTCATCATCGAAACTTTATCCCTGGTACTTCCCCTGTTCAGGTCTTTATATATGGAAAATATCAGCTGCTGCGCCTTGTCCACAGTTGAGTATAGATCCTCGGGAACTTCATAGCCCATAGTCGCTATCTCAGTAGCTGCATAAATTAATTTTCTTAAAATAGAATTATTTCTTACAATCTGAGCATAATATTCAGCATTAGCTGCAAGAGGAATATTACTTATAAGAGAATGAATAAAAGTTTTTCCCCCCACTTCATCCAGCAGTCCCTCTTTTTTAAGATTATCTGCTACAGTTATGGGATCTGCAGGTTCGCCTTTTACATACAGCTCTTTTATTGTATTGAAAACTTCCTGGTTGGATTTTCTATAAAAATCTTCAGCAGCTACAACTTCAATAACCGATATTATGGCATCTCTTGAAATTAGCATAGCCCCCAGTAAAGACTCTTCAGCTTCTATATTGTATGGAGGTATCCGCTCCAATTTACTGGTGTCAAGTGGATAAAGCTTTCCTTCTTTTTTTATTCGATCTTGCATATAAATTATTTATCTTTATCTTTAGATTTGATCCTGGTTTTTTTCTTATCTTCTTTTTCTACTTCCTTTGAACTTTCTTTACTTTTAGCCTTCTTCTTATCCCTTTCACCTTTTTCTTTTTCTTCTTCCACTTTCTGTTTTTCTTTTTCTGATAAGCTATCAGCTTTTTCTTTCTCTGCCTTATAAGCTTCAATTAATTCTTTTGATTCATCATCTGGCTCAACTATTACTTTTACAGAACTTTTAACTTCCTTATATAACTTTAGTTCTATCTCATATTCCCCTAATTCCTTTATATGCTCCTGCATATCAATTTTCTTTCTGTCTATTTCTATTTTTCTTTCTTCAGAGATCTTTTCAGCAATATCTTTATTGGTTATAGAGCCATAGAGTTTTCCTTCTTCGCCAGTTTTTACAATAAAGGTAACCTGGAGACCTTCCAGCTTTTTGGCAAGCTCTTCTGCTTCTTTTATATTTCTGGCTTCTAATTTTACAGCAGCTCGCTTGACCAGCTTCATTTGATTTATATTACCCTTTGTCGCAGGCACTGCTAATCCATTGGGTATCAAATAATTATTTGCGTAACCGGATTTTACCTCTACCGTATCTCCTACATCTCCTAACTTTTCATGATAATTGGTAAGTATAACTTTCAAATCACCCTCCTATCTTCTGCTTCAAGAATAAACCCGTTATCCTCTCTTTAATCTTCTAAAATTAACCCATATATCAATTAATCCCAGAAATGGCAGGATTAATATAGCAAATCCAAAAAACAAACCCAGTATTATAAAAATGCTTATTCTCCAGATAAACGGAACCTTAAACCTTTCAAGTACTTCTATTTATCTTTTAAAATAAGGTATAAGAGCGATAACTCTTGCTCTTTTGATAGCCATAGCTATTTTTCTTTGATGCTGCACACAATTTCCGGTAGATCTTTTTGGTCTTATCTTACCCTTATCAGAAATAAATTTTTCAAGCAAACTTACATTCTTGTAATCAATATTACTAATATTCTCTTTACAGAAATAACAGAATCTTTTTCTCTGCCTCAAGTTAAGTATAGATCCAGTTGCACTTCTTAAATTCCTATCTCTTAGATTTCTATCATTTCTAATATTTTTATTTTTCCTGGCCAATTAAGGTCTCCCTTTCTATATTTAAATTGACAACATTTAATCTAAAATGGTATATCCTCATCACTAAAGTCAGCTTCTTCAATACTACCTTCAGCAGATGCGACTTCACCGGATACACTCCCACCGGATACCCCCTCTTCTGCCCTAGGATTTTTCTCAATCTTACAAGAAGCAAATTCCAGACTTGGCGCTATGACATTGGCAATAATTTTTACTGCCGATCTTTTCTGACCTTCCTTACTTTCCCAGCTATCCTGTGAAAGCCTACCCGAAACCAGAACTCTGTCTCCTTTGCTTAAGCTTTCAGCGCAGTTTTCTGCCAGTTTATACCAGGCAGTAACATTAAAGAAGTCCACCTGGGTTTA